>JAWVFR010000124.1:0-2994 GCA_033855845.1 Solirubrobacteraceae bacterium | reverse complement strand
CTCTGGAGCCCGGGCCTGATGACGTCAATCGCCATGGCGGCCCTACGCTCGCAGGACGAACGGGTCCTGGACCTCATCGGACAGCTCGACCCAGACGCTCTTGGTCTGGACGTACTCGCGGATCGCGTCGATGCCGTTCTGCCGGCCGACGCCGCTCTCCTTGTACCCGCCGAACGGCGACTGCGGCGCCATCGCGCGGTACATGTTCACCCACACCGTGCCCGCCTCGAGCCGGCCCGCCACGCGGTGCGCGCGGCTGACGTCGCGGGTCCACAGGCCTGCGGCGAGCCCGTAGCGCGTGTTGTTGGCCGCCCGCACCACCTCGTCCTCGGAGGAGAACGGGAACAGCGCGAGCACTGGCCCGAAAACCTCGTTCTGCGCGAGGTAGGAGTCCGGTCCGGCGTTGGCGACGATCGTCGGCTGCCAGAAGAAGCCGCTCTCGTGCCCGGGCACCTCGGCGGCCCGCCCGCCGACCACGATCTCGCCACCCTCGGCGCGGGCGCGGTCGACGAAGCCCGAGACCTTCTCGAGCTGCGCGTGGGTGGCGATTGGGCCCATCTGCGTCTGGGGGTCCATCGGATCGCCGATGCGGATGTTTCCTGCGCGCGCGATCAGCCGCTCGGTCAGCTCGTCGTAGACCGACTCGTGGATGAACACGCGCGACCCGGCGACGCAGGTCTGGCCGGCGGCGGCGAAGATGCCCGCGAGCACGCCGGACTCGGCGGCGTCGAGGTTCGCGTCCCCGAACACGATGTTGGCGGACTTGCCGCCGAGCTCGAGGGTGACGGGCGCGAAGCGCTCGGCGGCCGCCTTGCCGACGGCGCGGCCGGCCTCGACGCCACCCGTCAGCGAGATCTTGTCGACCAGCGGGTGCTCGACGAGCGCTCTGCCGGTGTCGCCGAGCCCCGTGATGACGTTGAAGGCGCCGGGTGGGAAGCCGACGGTATCGGCCAGTTCGGCCACCGCGAGCATCGACGCCGACGTCACCTCAGAGGGCTTCACGACGACCGTGTTGCCCGCGGCCAGGGCCGGAGCGGCGGCCATCATCGTGAGGAACACCGGCGAGTTCCATGGGGTCACGATCGCCACGACGCCGAGCGGCTCCGGGAGGGTGTAGTTGAGGACGCTCTGGCGGTCGAGTGGGATCGTCGTGCCCTCGACCTTGTCGGCCATCCCGGCGAAGTAGCGGATCCACTTCGGCACGAGCTGGAGCTGGACCAGCATCTCCTTGAAGAGCTTGCCGTTGTCGCGCGTCTCCAGCGATCCGATGCGCTCGGAGTCCTCCTGGATCGCGTCGGCGAGCCGGAACAGCAGGAGCCCGCGCTCGCTCGCGGGCAGCGACCGCCACGCGGGAGCGTCGAACGCCTCGCGCGCGCGGCGCACGCACGCGTCGACGTCGTCGGACGAAGCCGCGGCGACGCGCGCCCACGGCTTGCCCGTGGTCGGGTTGACGGTCTCGAACCGGTCGCCGTTGCGAGCCGGGCGGCGCTCGCCGCCTACGAAGAAGTCCAGCTCTTCGAGCACTGTTGACTTAGCCACGGCAACTCCTCAAGGCAAATACTAAGATCATTGATGAATTAGGAGGCTAACCTGCGTCCCGCAGCCTGTCAATGCGTCCCTCATCGGAGAGGTCGACGCGCCCGCAGATCGGCGGGCTTGCGCTTGACAGCCCGCAGAGGGAGAGTGTAGAACCCTAATGACAAATGGTGTTGGTCTTTTGTTAGTCGCGTGAACGGGAACCGAATTTGCTGATCTCACACGAGGAGGATGCATGAAGCTCAGGAGCTTCCGATGGACGAGGTTGATCGTCGCGAGCGTGGCGATGCTCGTGGTTGCACTGGGCGTGGCGGCTTGCGGCAGCGACAGTAAGGACTCTGCGGGCGGTTCGTCCGCGAGCGAGTCGAAGGGCACCGGCAAGCTGGAGGGCGGCGGCAAAGACATGGTCCTCTTCACGATGACGGCGTCGAATGTCTACGGCGCCAACCAGATCGCGGGCGCCAAGAAGATGGCCGGCGAGCTGGGCTACAAGCTCAAGGTGTTCCAGAACAATTTCTCGCAGCCCGAGCAGGACAAGCAGGTCCAGCAGTACGTGGCGACCGGCGCGAAGCCGGCGGCCGCGCTGATCTTCCCGTGGGTCGCCGACGCGGCGATCAACGCCGTGCGCCAGCTCTCCACGATCGGGCCCGTGATCATGATCACCCAGGAGCCCAACAAGCAGTCGAGCCCGTTCGTGAAGGCCTACGCCGGCGCGAACCAGCAGCTGATCGGCCGCGTGGCGGGCGAGATGCTGCTCAAGGCGCGCGACGAGGCGCGCAAGGAGGGCATGAAGCTCCATAGCAAGGAAGGCAACCTGCTCGTGTTCCAGCACCCCGAGGGCGAGAAGACCGGCGTCGAGCGGTGGAAGGGCTTCAAGGCGGCCACGGCGGATGCGCCGTTCAATGTGCTCGGAACCGAATATGGCGCCAACGATCCCGAGACCGGATACGAGAAGGGCAGCCAGGTCATTCCCCGGTTCAAGGACAAGGGCATCGACTTCCTCTACGTGTCCAACCAGCAGGCGGCCAACGGCGTCATCCGCGCGCTCAAGGAGAACGGCATCACGCCCGGCAAGGACGTCAAGATCGTTTCGAGTGACTGCTCGGGAAGCCTCGAAGCGGTCCAGAACGGCGAGACGTTCGGCACGGGGCTGCAGTCCGGTGCAATCGAGGGTCAGCTCGGCGTGGCCACCGCAGCGCGGTACATCGCCACGCAGAAGGTCGAGGGTGACGTGCAGCAGTTCAAGGCCGACCCCGAGCCGCCCACGTTCGACCCGACGCCGCCGGCGAGCCTGAACTACATGCCACATGCGGCCGCCATCGGGCCGAAGGGCATAGGCGGCACGAAGATCTGGGGCTACACGGCCGAGCAGATCTGCGCGGGCTCATAGCCGGGGCGACAGGAGCACGGCACACTCGGCGGCGCGGCCATCCCTCCACGGCCGCGCCGCCGCCACAC
>JAWVFR010000123.1:0-3377 GCA_033855845.1 Solirubrobacteraceae bacterium | reverse complement strand
CGCGCGCCATCGCGCTCGACTCCACGGGCCACGCGTACCTCACGGGCCTGACCAACTCGTCCACGTTCCCCACCACCGTGGGGGCCTTCCAGACGACCAGCGCCGCGGCCCCGAACAACGGCGACGCGTTCGTGGCCAAGTTCGACCCCACGGCGGCGGGCGCGGCCTCGCTCGTCTACGCCACCTACCTCGGCGGCAGCACCGGCGGAACCGAGGGGCAGGACGCCGGGCAGGGGATCGGGGTCGACAGCGGCGGCAACGCCTACGTGGGCGGGTGGACCGAGGCGACGGACTTCCCGACCACCCCCGGCGCCTTCCAGACGGCCAAGGCCGGCGGCTTCGACGCCTTCTTGACCAAGTTGAACCCGGCGGGCACCGCGCTCGCCTACTCCACCTATCTCGGCGGCGCCGCGGACGACCTCACCGGCGGCGGTGGCGCCAACGAGCGCGGCAACCCGCTCGCGATCGACGGCACGGGCAACGTCTTCGTCACCGGCAGGACCGAGTCGACCAACTTCCCGACGGCCAACCCGATCCAACCGGCGAACGCGGCGGCGACCGACCCCAACGACGTCTTCGTGACCAAGCTCAACTCGTCCGGCAATGGGCTGGTCTACTCGACCTACCTCGGCGGAGGCGACAGCGACATGGGCATCGGGATCGCGCTCGACGGCGAGGGCGCCGCCTACGTGACCGGGCGAACGAGCTCCGTGACGCCGACCGGCTTCCCGACCGCCGATCCGCTGCAGGGCGCGAACGCGGGCGGCATCGACGCCTTCGTGACCAAGCTCAACCCGGCCGGGAGCGCGCTGTCCTACTCGACCTACCTGGGCGGCAGCGACAGCGACTACGGGCAGGGGATCGCCGTCGACGGCCAGGGCGACGCGTACGTCATCGGCGTGACCAACTCGCCCGCGCAGGGGACGGTCCCATTTCCCACCGTCGGCCCGATCCAGTCGTCCAACGCGGGCGGGACCGACGCGTTCGTCGCCAAGCTGCACGTCCCGGTCCCACCGGCCGCCCCGCCCCCGCCCCCGCCGCCGCCCGATGTCTCGGTGGTCCCGCCGCCGGCGTGCCTGTCGATCCCCAATGTCGTGCGCGACCAGAAGCTCGACGTCCCGGGCGGCAGGGTGATCCTGGTGACGCGGCAGGTGGACGATCCGGCGGCGCCCCTGCGCGTGTCGGTGCGGTCGACCGGAACCGCGCGCATCCGGTCGGCGTCGTTCACGGTCAACCGGCACCGGGTCCGGCGGGGCACCGTGCCGGTCGCGCTGCTGCGCCTGGGGGAGCGTGTCCAGCGCAACCAGGTCACGGCCAGGGTCACGCTGGCCGGCGGGCGGACGGTCTCGCTGACGCAGTACATGATCATCATCAAGTGCAGCCCGCCGGCGCCGGTGTGCACGCGCCTGCCCGACGGGATGAGCCTGCGCTGCACGGCGGCGACGTCGCTGGGCGGGCGGCGCGCGCAGGTCACCGCGTCGCGGACGGCGACCGAGGTGGCGACGGGCAGCGCGACGGTGCGCAACGGCCGCTACACCGTGACCCTGCGCTCGCGGGTCCCGCTGTCGCCGGGCCTTTACTTCTACAAGCACGTGGTGACGACGCAGATCCGCACCCACCGGGTGTTCTCGATCCGCAGGATCCAGGTGAGCTGACGGCCCGCGGTCAGGCCGCGGCGGAGGGCTCGAAGCCGTAGGCGTCGGCCAGCTCCGGGTCCTTGCGCGCGAGCATCTCGGCGAGGTCGACCATGACCTTGCACTGCTTCCAGGTCGCGTCGTCCTGCATCTTGCCGTCGATCATGTGCACGCCGCGGCCGTCGGGGATCGCCTCGATGACCTTCCTGGCGAAGCGCACCTCGTCGGGGTCGGGCGAGAAGACCTTCTTGGCGATGCCGATCTGCACCGGGTGCAGCGACCAGGCGCCGACGCAGCCCAGCAGGAACGCCGCGCGGAACTGGGTCTCGCAGCCCTCGACGTCCTTGATGTCCCCGTAGGGGCCGTAGAAGGGGAGCAGGCCCGCGCTCGTGCAGGCGTCCACCATGCGGGCGATCGAGTAATGCCACGGGTCCTGCTGCGCGGTCGCGCGCGGGGCCTCGGGGTTCTCGGGGTCCGGGTCCTCAATCACGCGGTAGCCCGGGTGGCCGCCGCCGACGCGGGTGGTCTTCATCCGCCGCGAGGCGGCCAGGTCGGCCGGGCCGAAGGACATGCCCTGCATCCGGGGGGACGCGGTGGCGATCTCCTCCAGGTTCACGACGCCCTGGCCGGTTTCCAGGATCGCGTGCACGAGGATCGGACGCTCGATGCCGGCCTTGGCCTCCAGCTGGGCCAGCAGGCGATCGACGTAGTGGATGTCCCAGGGGCCCTCGACCTTGGGGACCATGATCACGTCCAGCTTGTGCCCGATCTCGGTCACCAGCGTGGTCAGGTCGTCCAGGACCCACGGGGACTCCAGCGAGTTGACCCGCGTCCACAGCTGGGTGTCGCCCAGCTCGATGTCGCGGCCCACCTTCACCAGGCCGGCGCGGGCGGCCTCCTTGCGGTCGACCGGGACGGCGTCCTCGAGGTTGCCCAGCAGGATGTCCACGGTGGGCGCGATGTCGGGCACCTTCGCGACCATCTTCTCGTTGGAGAAGTCCAGGAAGTGGATCATCCGCGAGGGCAGGAACGGGATCTCGCGGACCGGCTCGGGAGCGTCGAGCGCGAGAGGCTTGAAGAAGTCGCGGGGGGCGCGCATGGGCGCCCGGGACCCTAGTACGGATATGGTCCCAGCCGAAAGGATGCTAATAGCATGCTACGATCATGCCATGGCGAACCTGCAGATCAAGAACATGCCCGAGGAGATGCACGAGGAGCTGCGCCGCCGGGCCAAGCTGCGTCACGTCACTGTCCGGGATTACGTCCTGGACCTGATCGCCCGAGACCAGAAGATGACGACCATGCGCGAGTGGCTGGAAGGCATCGCGCGCCTGGACCCCATCGACATCGGCGACGTCACCCCCGCCGAGTTGATCGCAAAGGGAAGAGCCGAGCGTGATGCCGAGCTTGCGCGTCGCATCAAGGGCCGCCGCGGTAGTCCTTGACGCCTCGGTGGTCGTCGACTCGCTCGTGAGCGCGGGTGCCGCGCTCCGGCTGGCCGCGGAGGTCGGCGACGCCACGCCGTGCGCTCCAGAGCTCATCGACGCCGAGGTGCTGTCGGCGCTGCGCGGTCTGGTGCTCGGTGGTGAGGCGTCGGAAGCGGAGGCTCGCCGCAGGGTCTTGGTCCAGGCGAAGTCGCCCATCGTCCGTGTCCCGCACGCCGACCTGCTGCCGGCCGCCTGGCGGCTGCGCCACAACCTCACGGCGTACGACGCGCTCTACGTGGCCCTCGCGCAGGCCCTT
>JAWVFR010000122.1:0-4138 GCA_033855845.1 Solirubrobacteraceae bacterium | reverse complement strand
CACCGAGAGCTGGGCCTGCAGGTCTCGCTCGATCTCCGCGAGCCGGTCCGACAGCTCGCGCCCGCGGGCCGCCACGTCCTCCATCGCCGCGATCGCCCCGGAGGCGTCCTCCCCGCGCTGCTTGGCCGCCCCGATCTCGCGCGACGCGGCGTTCTGCTCGGCGCGGATCGCCTCCAGCGTGGGCAGGATCTCGCGGCGCAGCTCGTCCAGCTCCAGGACGCGGTCCACCTTCTCCGCGATCTCCGGCCCCCGGCGCGCCAGCGCGGCGCGGACCTGCTCCGGCTCGCGTCGGATCAGCCTGACGTCGAGCACGGCGTGGAGCTACCCGCCGGTGGCGCCGGCCGGCCGCTCGGGGCCCTTGGGCCGGGTGACCTTCGTCCCCGAGTACGCGGCCACGAACTCGGCCACGTCCTGCGCGTCCTGGCCGACCACGATGTTCTGGGGCATGATCGCGCCGGAGAACCCGCCGTTGCGGATCGCGTAGAGCACCTGGTCCACCTGCTCGCGGCGCTGGTCGAAGTTCGGGCCGTCCGTGCGCTCGAGGTACTTCTTGGAGGTCGTGGAGCCCTCGGTGCCCGCCGCGCTGAGCGTGTGGCAGCCCGAGCAGCGCTCCGCGAAGAGCTGGGCCCCGCGCTTGACGTTGGCGCTGTTGGCCTTCTTCGCGCTGAGCTCGATCCCGTGCTGTCCGCACGCCGTGAGGCCCGCGGCGACGGCCACGAGCGAGACAGCGGAGATGGCGGCACGTCGCCGGGTCATGGGCGCGCGGAATACTAACCCGGATGCCGACGCCCGCAGCCGACCGCCAGCGCTTCCGGGCGACGATGGGCCACTTCGCGACCGGGGTCGCCGTCGTCACCGCGCGCGACGACCGCGGCGCGGTGGGGATGACCACCAACGCGCTAAGCTCGCTGTCGCTGGAGCCGCCCCTGCTCCTGGTCTGCTTCGACCGCGCCGCCCGCACGCTGCCGGTGGTGCGCGAGACCGGCCGCTTCGCCGTCAACGTGCTGCGCGCCGGGCAGGAGGACCTGGCCGGGCGCTTCGCCTCCAAGCTGCCGGTGGACGAGAAGTTCGGCGACCTCCCCCACACCCTGCAAGAAGGCGTCCCCGTCCTCGACGGCGTGCTGGCCTGGGTCGTGTGCGACCTGCGCGAGCTGCTGCCGGGCGGCGACCACGAGATCGGCGTCGGCGAGGTGGCGGCGATGGGCCACGACGAGGGCGAGCCACTGGTCTGGTACCGCGGCGCCTACTCCTCGCTCACAGGCCTCCCGACACGAACCCCGCCCGGATGACCAGGCCGGCGATGAACACGCAGGCCAGGGTCATCGCCCCCAGCTCCCGCCGCAGGATCGCCGTCACGACCGAGCGCTGCTCGTCCTCCGGCAGCCGGCCCACGGCCTGGGCGTCGGCCAGCCCGCGCGCATCCAGCACCGTCTGCGCCGCGGCGATCCGCAGCTGCTCGGCCACGAACGACACGCCCACCGGCAGCAGCCCGTAGACCAGGTGCAGGCTGTCGCGCGGCTCGTGGCCCGCGGCCAGCAGCACGCCGCCGAGCACCACCTGGACCCCCAGCGCCACCTGGGCGGCGCGCACCAGACGCCAGAACCAGGTGCTGCTCCGGACCTGCCACCAGCGCCACGCGCCGAGCAGCCCGGCGGCGGTGAAGAGGGCCATCACGGTGACCCCGAGGACTAGGTGGATGGCGGTCAATCTCGTGCCTGCGGCCACTAAGTGGCAGCGCGTCACAAAGTGGGATAGAACACCGTCTGGCCCGTGCTTCGCAGCTATCTACCAGCGCTCGTCTTCCTCGGCCTCGGTTCGGTCGTCGGCGGCGCGTTCGCGCTCATCAACTCGAAGCTCGCGACCAAGCGGCCCGGCCGCTCCAAGGCCGACCCCTACGAGTGCGGGCTGCCGTCCGAGGTCAAGAAGGACTTCCGCTTCGGGATCAGCTTCTACCTGATCGCGATGCTCTTCATCCTCTTCGACATCGAGGTCATCTTCCTCTATCCGGTGGCGGTGCAGCTCAAGGCGTTCGGCACCTTCGCCCTGGTGGAGACCATCGTGTTCATTGTGCTGCTGACCGTGGCCTTCGTCTACGTGTGGCGGCGGGGAGCGCTGGAGTGGAGATAGAGCGCCACGACTCGCAGGACCTGCTGCGCGGCCTGGAGGGCGAGGAGCTCGAGCGCTACGTGCAGGAGCGCGTGCTGACCACCACGCTGGACAAGGCCTTGGGCTGGGCGCGCGGGAACTCGATCTTCCCCATGACCTTCGGGCTGGCCTGCTGCGCGATCGAGATGATGGCCATCGTCGGCGCGCGGGTCGACGTCGCGCGCTTCGGCTTCGAGGCCCTGCGCGCCACCCCGCGCCAGGCCGACCTGATCATCCTGTCGGGCCGGGTCTCGATCAAGATGGCCCCGATCGTCCGGCGGCTGTACGACCAGATGCTCGAGCCCAAGTGGGCGATCGCGATGGGCGCCTGCTCGTCCTCGATGGGCGTCTTCAACAACTACGCGCTGGTGCCCGCGGACAAGTTCATGCCGGTCGACGTGCACGTCCCCGGGTGCCCGCCGCGTCCGGAGGCCCTGATGCACGGGATCGTCAAGCTGCGCGCCAAGGTGGTCGGGTCGCCCGACCAGGGTTGGCGCGAGCGCTACCGCGCCCTGGGCACCGAGGAGCTCGTCGACGCCCCCGTCGAGCCGAGGGAACCCCAGGGTGCCTGACGCCACCGGGCTGGAGCTGATCGCGCAGGACATCCGGGAGGCCGATCCCGACGCCGTTCTGGACACCGTCTACTTCCGCGAGCGCGCGACGCTGATCGCCAACCCCAAGACGATCAAGCCCGTGCTGGAGGCCCTGCGTGGCCAGGGCTACACCTTCCTGGCCAGCCTGCACGGGGTCGACTACTTCCCCGACGAGCCGCGGCTGGGCGTCCTGTACGAGCTGCTGGACATGGACACCGTGGACCGCATCTCGGTCAAGGTCCGCGTCCACACCGAGCAGCCGCACGTCGACTCGGTGGTCGAGCTGTGGCCGGGCGCCGACCACCAAGAGCGCGAGGTCTACGACATGTTCGGCGTGATCTTCGACGGCCATCCGAACCTGCGGCGCATCCTCATGCCCGAGGACTACGAGGGCTGGCCCCAGCGCCGCGACTTCCCCATCGGCGGGGAGCCGGTGATCTTCACCTACAACGAGGACCGCGTGAAGGGATATCCGGAGTGAGCACGGCGGTCCGGGATCGTCCCGACGAGCAGCTGCTGACCATCAACATGGGCCCGCACCACCCGGCGACGCACGGGGTGCTGCGGCTCATGGTCACGCTGGAGGGCGAGATCGTCCGCGACTGCCGCCCGGTCATCGGCTACGTCCACACGGGGATCGAGAAGACCGCCGAGGACAAGGCCTACTGGAAGGCCATCCCCGTCGTCGAGCGGATGGACTACCTCGCCTACTACTTCAACGCGATGACCTTCTGCCGCGCGGTCGAGGGCATGCTCGGCGTGGAGGTCCCGCGGCGCGCCCAGTACCTGCGCGTGATCCACCTGGAGCTCAACCGGATCATGTCCCACCTGGTGTGGCTGGGGACCAGCGCGCTGGACCTCGGCGCGATCTCGATGTTCTGGTACTGCTTCCGCGAGCGCGAGAAGGTGCTCGACCTGTTCGAGCAGAGCTCGGGCCAGCGGATGCACACCCGCTACATCCAGGTGGGCGGCGTGTTCGAGGACATCCCCGTCGGGTGGGTGGAGAAGGTCAAGGCGTTCACCGCCGAGATGCCGCGCCGGGTGGACCAGTACGCCGCGCTGCTGGACCGCAACGAGATCGTGCTCCGGCGCCTGCGCAACGTCGGCGTGGTCGACCAGGAGACGCTGCTGGGGCTCGGCGTCACCGGCCCGCTGCTGCGCGCCTCCGGGAACCCGTGGGACCTGCGCAAGGCGTCGCCCTACTCCGCCTACGACGAGTTCGATTTCCGCATTCCGGTGGGGACGGTCGGCGACAACTACGACCGCTTCAAGGTGCGCCTGGCCGAGTTCTACGAGTCGGTCAAGATCATCGACCAGGCGATCGACGGCCTGCCCGAGGGTCCCTTCATCACCGAGGACCGCAAGGTCGCGCTGCCCCCGCGCCACGAGCTGAGCACCTC
>JAWVFR010000121.1:0-8527 GCA_033855845.1 Solirubrobacteraceae bacterium | reverse complement strand
CGGGCGGCAAGCGGATGCTGCGCGAGTTCGTGCAGTCGCGGCGCCCGGACGCGCGCTAGCGCTGGCCCGGCGCCTTCTTGGGGAACATCGAGACGGGGATCGACAGGTTCAGCGCGGTGGAGATGATCCGATTCTGCTCGCCGATGTGGGCCGCCGGGTAGCCCTCGCCCGGGCTGGCGCGCTCGGGCCGCCCGACGTAGCCGAAGGAGATGTGGTCGGGCAGGATCTGCATGAGGCGCGGTGACATGTAGGCGCGGGCGCCCATGTTGCGCGGCTCCTCCTGCACCCAGGCGACCTCCTCGAGGTTGGGGTACATCTCGATCAGCTCGAGGATCTGGCCCTGCGGGAAGGGATAGAGCAGCTCCACCCGGCCCACCGCCAGCCCCTCGTTGCCCTCACGCGAGTGGTGGCCGACCAGGTCGTAGTAGATCTTCCCGGTGCACAGGATGAGGCGCTTGACCTTCTCCACGTCCACCCGGGGCTCGCCCAGCACGGGGTAGAACTGCGTCTCGGAGAGGTGCTCGATCCGGTTCGTGGCCTGGGAGAGACGGAGCAGCGACTTCGGGGTCATGATCACCAGCGGGCGCTGCTTCTGGATGCGCGCCTGGCGGCGCAGCAGATGGAAGTACTGCGCCGGCGTGGTGAGGTTGGCGACGCGGATGTTGCCCTCCGCGGCCAGGGCCAGGAAGCGCTCCAGCCGGGCGCTGGAGTGCTCGGGCCCCGAGCCCTCGTAGCCGTGCGGCAGCAGCAGCGTGATGCGCGACGTCTGGCCCCACTTGGCCAGCCCGGACACGATGAACTGGTCGATGATCACCTGGGCGCTGTTGACGAAGTCGCCGAACTGCGCCTCCCACAGAACCAGCGTCTCGGGCGCCTCCTGCGAGTAGCCGTACTCGAAGCCCAGGCAGGCGACCTCCGACAGGGGCGAGTTGTGCAGCTCGATCGGCGCCAGCGCGCCGGGCAGCTGCTGGATCGGGGCGAAGCGCTGGTGGGTCTTGTAGTCGTGCAGGACCATGTGGCGCTGGGAGAAGGTCCCGCGCTCCACGTCCTGGCCGGTGAGGCGGATCGGCGTGCCCTCGGTCAGCAGCGAGGCGTAGGCCAGCGCCTCGGCGTGGGCCCAGTCGATCCCGCCCTCCTCGCCCAGCGCGTTGCGCCGGCGCTCCAGCTGCTTGACCAGCTTGGGATGAATCGTGAAGCCGGCGGGAACCTCCAGGAGCTCCTCGTTGAGCACCCGCAGGCGCTCGGCCGAGACCGCGGTCTTGACCTCGGGCGACGGCGAGCGGTCGAGCTCGTACTGGCCGGTGGTGTGCTCGACCTCGGCCGAGGACTCGATGGCGTGCTTGAGCGCCTGGTGCAGCTCGGTGAGCCGGCCCCACACCTCCTGGTCCAGCGCGTCGGCCTCCTCCTTGGTGACCGTGCCCTCCTCGATCAGGCGCTTGGAGAACAGGTCGCGCACGCGCGGGTGCGTCTTGATCAGCTCGTACATCGCGGGCTGGGTGTAGGCGGGCTCGTCGGCCTCGTTGTGGCCGTAGCGCCGGTAGCCGATCAGGTCGATCACGACGTCGCGGCCGAACTCCTGGCGGAAGGCGAAGGCCAGGCGCACGGCGGCGATGCAGGCGGCCACGTCGTCGGCGTTGACGTGGATGATCGGCACGTCGAAGCCCTTGGCCAGGTCCGAGGCCCAGCGGGTGGACCGGCCCTCGCGCGGGAACGTGGTGAAGCCGACCTGGTTGTTCTGGATCAGGTGCACCGTCCCACCGACCGCGTAGCCGTCGATGCTCTGGAGGTTGAAGGTCTCGGCCACGACGCCCTGGCCGGGAAATGCGGCGTCGCCGTGCAGGACGATCGGGATCGCGGCGTTGGAGTCGCGGTGGGCGTGGGGTCCCTGGCGCGTGGTCTGGGCCGCGCGCGCCGCGCCTGTCACGACCGGATCGACGTACTCCAGGTGGCTCGGGTTGCTCTCCAGCACGACCTTGATCGACTCGCCCGCGGGGAGCTGGTAGGAGCCCTCGGCGCCGTGGTGGTACTTGACGTCGCCGGTCCCGCCCTGGGGCAGCGTGGTCACGGCCTCCAGCGTGGACGCGCCCTCGAACTCGGCGAAGATCGTCTCGTAGGGACGGCCGAGGTTGTGGGCCAGGACGTTGAGGCGGCCGCGGTGCGCCATGCCGATCACGACCTCGCGCGCCCCCTGGGCGGCGGAGAGCTGGATCAGCTCGTCGAGCATCGGGACCGTCATGTCCAGGCCCTCGACGGAGAACTGCTTCTGCCCGAGGTAGGCCTTGTGCATGAAGCGCTCCAGCGCGTCGACCTCGGTGAGGCGCTTGAGCAGCGCCTTGCGCTCGTCCTTGGTCAGCGGCGCACGGAAGGTGCCGGACTCGATCTTCTCCCGCAGCCACACGCGCTGGCGGTGGCTGGAGATGTGCTCGATCTCGTAGGCGATCGGGCCGCAGTAGGTCTCGCGCAGGTGGGGCAGCGCGTCGGCCAGCGTGGCGCCGGGGACGTTCATCCGCAGGATCGAGGCGGGGATCTTGGCCATCAGCTCGGGCGTGAGGCCGAGCGGCTCGGGGTCCAGCGCCGGGTCGCCCTTGGGGTCTGACCCCAGCGGGTCGAGCTTCGCCGCCAGGTGCCCGTGCGTGCGGTGGGCCTTCAGCAGCGAGGTGGCGGCCTGCACGGACTGCAGCAGCTCCTCGTCGGCGGGCCCGGCCGGCGCGGTCTCGCGCGCCGCCGCGGCGGCCGCGGCGGGCGCCGGCGGTGCAGGCGCGGGGCCGAGCTTGACGCCCAAGGCGTCGAAGACCTCCTCGTAGAAGCCGTGCTCGCCCTGCAGGTACTCCTCCACCACCTTCAGGAAGCGCCCCGACTCGGCTCCCTGGATGATCCGGTGGTCGTAGGTCGAGGTCAGGGTCATGACCTTCTCGGCGCCGATCATGTCCCCGATGCTCCCCAGCCCGGGCGGGTAGCCGATGGCGCCGGTGGCGACGATCGTGCCCTGGCCCTCCATCAGGCGCGGGACCGAGGCGATCGTGCCGATGCCGCCGGGGTTGGTGAGGGAGAGATTGGCCCCCGTCAGGTCGTCGGCTGTGAGCTGGTTGTCGCGGGCGCGGGCGATCAGGTCGCCGAAGGCATCCAGGAAACCGTTGAAGCCGATCGCGCCGGAGTTGCGGATCACCGGCACCATCAGCGTGCGCGAGCCGTCCTTCTTCTCCACGTCCACGGCGATCCCGAGGTTGACCTGGCCGTCGTCGATGCGGTGCGGCTTGCCGTCGCGCTCCTCGAAGTGGTGGGCCATCACCGGCATCTCCTCGGTGGCGGCCTTGGCGATCGCGTAGGCGATGAGGTGGGTGAAGGAGACCTTCTGCTCGGCCGCCTTGAGCTCCCGGCGCCGGGCGTCCATCGTGGTGACGGTAATGGTGCGGAACGAGGTCGCCGTCGGGATCTTGCGGCTCTCGTCCATGTAGCGGGCGAGCATCGCCGCGCCGCCCTTCAGCGGCTCCGCGCGGGCCTCGCTCGGCGCGACCGGCGAGACCGTCCGTCCGCCGTTGCCCTTCACGGCGGCCAGGACGTCGGCCTTGGAGATGCGCCCGCCGGGGCCGGAGCCCTCCAGCGCGGAGAGGTCGACGCCGTGCTCGGCGGCGGCGCGCCGGGCCACCGGGGTGACCGCGGCGCCGTTGCCGTCGCCCGCCGGGACGGCCGCCGTCTCGGCGGCCGGCGCGTCCGCGGCTGCGTCGCCGTCTCCGGCAGGAGCGGGCGCCGGAGCGCCGGCACCCACCTGCATGCGCGCGATGACCTCGCCGACGCCGACGGTGGCGCCCTCCTGCGCCAGGATCTCGGTCAGCGTGCCGGACGCCGGAGCGGGCAGCTCGACGTCCACCTTGTCGGTGGAGATCTCGACGATCGTCTCGTCGGCCGCCACGGCGTCGCCGGGCTGCTTGTGCCATTCCAGGATCGTCCCCTCGGTCACCGATTCGCCCGCCTGCGGCGTGACGATGTCCAGGACCTTCTCGCCCCCGACCTCGACGTTCTGCTCGGCCTCCTCCTGCGCGGCCTCGGCGTGCGCCGGCGTGCCGGGCACCGGGTCGGCGCCCTCGGACTGGACC
Source organism: Solirubrobacteraceae bacterium (assembly GCA_033855845.1). GTDB lineage: Bacteria > Actinomycetota > Thermoleophilia > Solirubrobacterales > Solirubrobacteraceae > AC-38. The sequence goes on along the minus strand of JAWVFR010000121.1, from coordinate 4,433 downwards.
TCGGCCTCGCGCTGGGTCACGGGGGCCGCCTTGGCGCCGTTGGTGACGACCCGCGCCAGCGCCTGGCCCACCTGCACGGTGTCGCCCTCGGCCACCAGAAGCTCGGCGATCGTCCCCTCCACGCCGACGGGGACCTCCGCGTCCACCTTGTCGGTGGAGATCTCGACGAGCGTCTCGTCGGGCCCGACCTCATCGCCGACCTGCTTGTGCCACTCCAGGACGGTTCCTTCGGTCACCGACTCCCCCATCTGGGGCATGGTGACCTCGATCGTGGTGGAAACCGCCATTTTCTTCGAGTCTACCGGGGCTCCCCGGGCGCCGGTGCAAGACTGCGCCTACGGGTCTCCACGACGAATCCGGCCGTCCCGGCGAAGGGGCCGATCCCGCCCACCACCGTCACCACGACCGCCAGCCAGAAAGGGATCTCGCCCCGGCGCACGGCGATCAGCGACAGCACCGAGAGCGCGATCCACAGGCAGCCGTGCGCCCACCCGCACACGGTCGTCTCGGCGTCGTAGCCGGGCGACAGCCAGAAGAACAGCAGCGCGCTGAAGACCGCGGAGTTGGCGAACGACATCGCGCGCAGCAGGGAGAAGAGGTTCACCCGTCCATTGTCGCGGGGTACGGTGCTCGCATGGCCCGCGCCAAGCGCCTGGGGCTGCTCGTGGGGATGGCCCTGACCACGGTGAACATCTGGACCGGCAGCCCGCTGCTCGCCCTGTGGCTGGGGTCCCGGGCGGCCGGCGGCTCCGGCCAGACCTCGATGGGCGCGATCGCGGTGGTGGCGGTCGCCCTGGCCGCGATCAGCCTGCTGCTCATCCGCCTCATGGGCATCGAGCAGGCGGCCTACGACCGCATCACCGGCCAGAAGCGGTCCATTCGCCGGCACACCCCGTGGCTGCGCAGCTCCCGCGGCGAGCGCCCCCACGAGCAGCCCGAAGGCGTGCGGCCGTCACCGGTCGAGCTGATGCTGATCGTCTCCGTCGTCGTCGCGGTGACGGCGTTCGAGATCTGGTTCTTCTTCTACTCGGGCTCGCCGATCGACCAGCGGTCCGGGCGCGACTAGTACACGTGTCCGGAAGTTCTGCGAGGAATCGGCGAGGGGCTGCGGGTGGCTGACGGTGGGCGCGGGGTGAGTCGATGCAGCGCATCGGCGATCTCCGCGAGTGCCGTCAGGCACATGCAGAGCCCGCCGATTACCGCCAGAACTTATGGAGGCGTGTACTAGCGGTAGACGTACAGCTTCTCGCCCAGGTGGATCCACTTGTGGATGAACAGGGCGTCCTGGAGCAGCACGCGGAAGCAGCAGTGGCTGTAGGCGATGGTGGGCACGGCGAAGTAGCCGTGGATCCCGCAGGCCGGGCGCCGGCCCGGGACCTGGTGGGTGAAGTACACGGTGTGCAGCATGGAGCGCGAGTTCAGGCCCGGCTCCTTCATCCAGAAGGTGTGCACGCCCAGAGGCGTCCTGAACGCCGGGCGCCCGGAGGACGTGTGGTAGACGCGGAACACGCGGCCGCCCCGGTCCACCAGGGCGAGGACCTGGCGCTTCAGATCGCCCTCCACGTGGCGCCCGGCGCCCGGGTAGCGCGCGACGTAGCGCCCGCGGCGGGCGAAGACGGCGCGGTACTCGGCCACCGAGGCGTTGCCGACGCGCGACAGGCCCATCACCTTGCGGTGCGCGATCACGGCGAAGGCGGTGTAGATGTCGTGGACCCCGGTCTGGCGGATCGCGAAGCCCATGTCCGCGAGGCGGCGCTGGAGGAAGCGCACGTGCGCTCCGCGCGAGCCGTTGCGCGAGGAGGACTGGAGCACCTGCACCATGGCCGACGACGACTTCCCGGCGCCGGGCGCGGTCTCCCCCGGGCCGGCCAGCCGGGCCTGGACCTGGACGAGACCGACCGGCGCCGAGGCCACCGACCCGGTCGCCGTGCCCTCGTCGGCGACCGGCTTCTGCACGGTGGCCAGGACCCGCCCGGCGTGGGTGAAGGTCAGCGTCAGGGTCGAGCCCGGCAGCGCGCCGGTGGCCCGAGCCGTCGCGCCGACGCGCAGGCCGGCGAGCGAGACCTGCCCGCGCTCGAAGGTCTGGGTCCCGCTCGTCTGGAGGGTGACGCCGGGGGCCGGGGCCTGGGCCGCGGCGGACGCCGGAAGGGCCAGCGCGGCGAGCAGCGCGACGGGGAGATATCGAGAGGCCTTCATGCGAAGCGCGGAAGGGTAGCGCTAGTAGTACACGCGGATGAGCTGGCCCACGTGGACCCAGTTGAAGATGGGCCGCGCGTCGGGGATCGGAACCCGGAAGCAGCAGTGGCTGGCGTTCCAGGTCGGGACCACGAAGTACCCGTGGATGGCGCACGCGGTCCGGGGCCCCGACGGGTACGTGAAGTAGGCGCTGTCGAGCATCCCGCTCGAGTTCCACCCGGCGGACTTCTGGTAGAAGCGGTGGACGCCCGTGGGCGTCAGCAGCCCGGGGCGCCCGGACGAGGTCGTGTACACCCGGTACACGCGCCCGCCGCGCCCCACCAGGGCCAGGACCTGGCGGGAAAGGTCTCCTTCCACGTGCGCGGCGCCGCCCCGGCGCGGGCGGAAAGCGCCCTGGCCGCGAGCCACCATCGCGAACACCGCGCGCGACGCGACCCCCACCCGGGGCATCCGGTTGACCTTGCGGAAGGCCATCACCGCGTCGCTCGTGGACCAGTCGAAGCGCCCGGTCCGGCGCACGGCGTAGTGCAGCGCGGCCAGCCGATGCTGCAGGAAGCGCACGTGCCGGCCGGTGGCGCCGAGGTCCGCTGTGGGCTGGAGCACCGAGAGCGCCACCGCCGGGGGCCGGGCAACGGTCTCACCGGCCGGGCCGAAGAGCTGGACGCTCACCCTCGTGGCGCCGGCGCGCGGGAGCCGCAGCGCGTCGTGCGCGTAGACGTAGGGCTTGCCCGCCTGGTGGGCGCGCACCGCGAGCTCCCGTCCGCCGTAGAGGAACCGGACCACGAGGACGGAGCCCGGGGCCGAGCCGCGCACGCGGGAGACCACGTGGACGCGGCCGCCCGCCAGCAGGACCCGCGCGCGCTCGAAGCGCTGCGGGCCGGTGACGGACACCGACAGCTTCGGTCCGGCGGACGCGGCCGGCGCGCTCACCAGCAGCGCGGCAAGCGCGACACCGGCGAGCCGCATGGACCGGCGGCGGCGGCGCGCCCGCATCGCTAGGCGGCCGCCCGCTCGGAGTGGACGTCGCGCGCGCCCAGGGCGACGGCGCGCGTCTCGCGGCCCAGCACCAGCGAGGGCGCGTCGCGCAGCACCGGCAGCGTGAGCGCCGCGGCCGCCGGGCGCATCGCGGCCACCGTGATGCCGTCCAGCGCGCGCGAGCGGTCGATCCCCGCCAGCGCCCGCAGGTGGTGGGGCACCGTGGCCAGGGCGGCCGAGCCCACGATCCGCAGCGGGACCTGCAGCGCCAGCAGCTCGCGGGTCAGCGGCGGGTGCAGGACGAAGTCGATCGCCTGCCGGGCGGACTCGCTCACGCACAGCTGGGGGCGGACCGCCTCGAAGTAGTCGCGCATGGCCTCCACGGAGTCGGGCACGCGCGCGGCCGGCACGTCGAGCAGCGCCGCCGCCCGCACGCCCTCCGCGATGTAGCGGTCCCGCTCGTCCGCCGAGAGGCGACCGCCGTAGGCCCGGTAGGCGGCGAGGAAGGAGTGCCATTCCACGCAGTGCACCCACAGCTGGGTCTCGGGATCGTCGGCGCTGTAGGGCCGGCCGGTGACCGGGTCAGTCCCGCGGACGCGACGGTGCATGCGCTTCACACGGTCCGCGGCGGCGTGCGCCGTGGCGGTGTCCCCGAAGGTGGTGGCGCTGACGTAGTACGCGGTGCGACGGAGGCGATCCAGCGAGCGGTTGCGGTAGTCGCTGTGCTGGGCGACGCCGGCCATGGCCAGCGGGTGCAGCGACTGGACGATCAGCGCGCGGACGCCGCCGACGATCGACACCGGATGCCCGATCACCTTCCACGCCATGGACTCGGGCCCGAACAGGCCCTGATCCCCCATGGGCTGAATGTAACGGTCCGGGCGGCTAAGTACACGTGGCCGTGAGTACGGGCGGGAGCGGACGAGCGACTGGGCGTGGCTGACGGTGGACGTGGGGTGAGTCGATGCCGAAGCATCGGCGATCCCCACGGGCGCCGACAGGCGCGTCCAGACGCCGTCCGAGCCGGCCGTAATCGCGGACGCGTGTACTAGAGCGCCAGCAATGTGGCCATCCGCCGCAGGGGCTCGTCGGCCTCCGCCGGCCACCGCGCCACGTCGGCCGGCCACCAGGCGTGCTCGTCGTGCTCGGCGTCGGGGACGACCTGCGCTCCCTCGGCCAGCGTGGCCAGTCCGACCAGCAGCACGAGGCCGCTGGGAATGCGCACCAGCGCCTCGACGCTCAGGCGCTCGGGCGTGACCGAC
>JAWVFR010000120.1:0-14649 GCA_033855845.1 Solirubrobacteraceae bacterium | reverse complement strand
GCGCATTCGTGGGGGACCTGCGCGACCCGAACTACGCGGAGCGCCTCGAGGCGCTGGAGCCCGACGCGTACTATCGCCGGCGCGAGTTCCTCCAGCGCACCGCTCTGGCCGCCGGCCTCGCGAGCGGGCTCGGCACGGTGCTGAGCCCGGAGACGCTGGTGGCGGAGGCAGCGCGAAAGCAGCGTCGCGTAGCGCTCCCGAGCCCGCGCAACCTCCCGATCGACACGTTCGTGGTTCTCATGATGGAGAACCGCTCCTTCGACCACTACCTCGGCTGGATGCCCGAGGCCGACGGGCACCAGGGCGGCCTCTCCTACGTCGACCGGGAGGGCCGCCGCCAGGCCACGCGCCCGCTGGCGCCGGACTGGCAGGGCTGCGGGCACCCAGATCCCGACCATTCCTGGAACGGAGGGCGCCAGCAGGTCAACGGCGGGAAGATGGACGGCTTCCTGAAGGGCCGCAACGACGCCCTGGCCATCTCCTACTACCGCGAGGGGGAGCTGGGCTTCATCCAGGACGCGGCCAAGGCGTTCACGACCTACGACCGCTTCCACTGCTCGGTGCTGGGGCCCACGTATCCCAACCGCGAGTACATGCACGCGGCGCAGTCCTACGGGCGCAAGGACAACTACCTGCCCGTCAACGAGCGGGGCTTCCCGGACACGACGATCTGGGCCGCCTGCGAGCGGGCCGGCGTCTCGCACCGCTACTACTACAGCGACGTCCCGGTGAGCGCCCTGTGGGGCCAGTCGGCCTCGCGGCGCTCGGGCCGCGTGGAGGAGTACTACGCCCAGTGCGCCACCGGGACGCTGCCGAGCGTCTCCTTCGTCGACCCGCCCTTCGGCCCCACGGTCGCCGCCAGCGACGTGCGGGCCGACGAGCACCCGCACGGCGACGTGCGCGCCGGGCAGGCGTTCATGTCGGACGTGGTCCACGCCTTCATGGAGTCGCCGCAGTGGAAGCGCGGCGCGATCTTCGTGGTCTACGACGAGTGGGGCGGGTTCTTCGACCACGTGCGACCGCCACGCGTGCCCGACGACCGCAACAGCCGCGACCTGGCGGAGGACTTCGGCCAGATGGGCATCCGCATCCCGGCCCTGGCCATCTCCCCCTACGCCCGGCGCGGCCACGTCAACCACTCGATCTACGGCTTCGAGTCGATCCTGAAGATGATCGAGTGGCGCTTCGGGCTGCCGCCCCTGACCAGGCGCGATCGCTACGCCCAGAACATCGCGGGCTCGTTCGACTGGGAGGCCAGGCCGCGCCTGGACCTGCCGCGCCTGCCCGACCCCGCGACCGTCATGAGCCAGCCCTGCGAGGCGAAGGCAGCGGCGCAGGGCGGCGCCGAGGGCCATGACCTCATGCGCCTGCACACCAGCGGCTACCTGGAGCGGATCGGGATGGAGTACCGGCCCGCCAGCTCGGCGGACGTCTTCCGCGAGCCGAGCAAGGTCAAGCAGGCCCAGGGCTAGGGCGAGAGCCGGCCCGCGTCGTCGGCGGCGGTGATGTGGATCGCCGCCGGCTCGCGGACCCAGGCGATCAGGTTCAGCGCCTGGAGGCGGTCCAGCAGGAACTGGAAGGCCACCGCCTGCGAGCGCGACCCGTAGCGGCGCAGCACGTCGAAGGCATAGCCCGCGGTGTGCAGCGAGTAGCCCGACGTCGCCTCGGGATTGGAGCCGATCAGCAGCTCCTGGTAGCGGCGGTCGCGCACGGCGCTGGTCATGACCAGGGGCGTGCGGACGCCCGAGATCCGCTGCACGCGCCGGCCCAGCCAGCGCGCCAGGGTCAGCGCCTGCGGGCGCAGCGCGCGGTAGAGCTCCGGCTTGGCCCCGAGCTTGGGCGCCTCGGCGCCGAAGCGGGAGTCCAGCCGGAACCCCAGGTCCGCCGGGCGCGTCGGGAGGGCCGCCAGCGTCCCGTCGTCCCGGGCCGCGCGGACCGCCCCGGGATCGTCGAACAGCTTCGTCCGGTCCGGCGGGTGCAGCACCTCCTCGGCCGACGCCTTGTTGGTCTGCAGCTCGTCGGTGCGCGCGAACTTGGACCGGTCGTCGCGCCACAGCCGCATCAGCGCCTTGGCCGCGAGCACCCGCCAGTAGTAGGTGGAGGAGTCGTCGCCCAGGGAGCTCAGCCGCCGGTAGGCCGCCGCGTGGCGCAACGGCGTGGAGTCGAAGAACAGCCGCACGTAGGGCGGGCGCGCGTCCCCGCCGTAGTCGGACACCACGGCCTGCAGGTTGCCGATTCCCATGTGGTAGGAGACCAGGGCCAGGTCGTCGCGGCCCAGCGTGTCGCGCGCCTTGCGCAGGTAGCGCACGGTCGCGTCCAGGGCCTTGCGCGGGACGAAGCGGGCGTCGATGCGCCGCCTCGCGTCCAGCGCGCGCCGCGCCGCCGCCGGGCGCCCGCGGGCCCGGGCGGTCCGCGCCGCCTTGGTGAGCGCCCGCGACCGCGCGAGGTCGATGTCCATCCCCAGCAGCCCCTGCCCGGTCTGGGCCACGATCTGGGTCAAGCCGGCCGCGTTCACCGGGTCTCCATCGAGCGCCACCGCATCGGGCCGTCCGCCGCTCTCCAGGAAGACCAGCGCCTCCAGCGTGTCGGCGTCGACCACGCCGCCCGAGCTGCCGGCCGCGGCCTCGACGTCCTTGCGATAGCGGTCCACGCGCCGCGCGGTGGCGAAGGCCCCGCCCGGGCTCTTCGCGTACAGGACGTGGCTGTAGCCGGCCGTCGCGCGCGCCGTCAGCTCGTCGTCCGCGGCCGGGTCGTAGGAGAGCGGGTCCAGGCGCGCGGAGGTCTGGACGCCGGGCGTGGCGGAGTCCCGGTCTCTGCGGTCGGTCATCAGCCCCGCGATCGTCGTGCCCACCGCGATCACGAAGGCCACGGCCACGCCGGGGTACAGGCGCCGGCGGCGCCGGGCGGCTTCGGAGGAAGGGGCCATCGGCCCCCTACGCTAGCTTCGGCCGGTGCGCAGGGTCGGCCCGGACGGGCCCTACACGCTCGACGACGACCTCCTGATCGAGGGCGAGAACCTCGACGTCCTCCCGCACCTGCCGGACGGGGCGTTCGACGTCGTCTACATCGACCCGCCCTTCAACACCGGCCAGTCCCAGCGCCGCCGCACGCTGCGCGCCGTGCGCGACGACGAGACGGGCAGCGCGGGGTTCGCGGGGCGCCGCTACCGGCGCGAGGTCGTCTCCGACCTGGCCTACGACGACCGCCACGACGACTACCCGGGCTTCCTGGCTCCCCGCCTGGAGCACGCCCGCCGGCTGCTGGCGGAGCACGGCACGCTGTACCTGCACCTGGACCCGCGCGAGTCCCACTACGCCAAGGTGATGCTCGACCAGATCTTCGGCCGCGACTGCTTCCTCAACGAGATCGTCTGGGCCTACGACTACGGCGCCAAGCCGCGCACCCGCTGGCCGGCCAAGCACGACACGATCCTGGTCTACGTGCGCGAGGCGGGGCGCCACTGGTTCGACGCCGACGCGGTGGAGCGCGAGCCCTACATGGCGCCGGGTCTGGTCACGGCCGAGAAGGCGGCGCGCGGCAAGATGCCGACCGACACGTGGTGGCACACGATCGTCCCCACGACCGGGGCCGAGAAGACCGGCTACCCCACGCAGAAGCCCGAGGGCATCGTGCGGCGGATGGTCGCGGCCTCCTCCCGTCCCGGCGGCTGGTGCCTGGACTTCTTCGCCGGGTCGGGCACGCTGGGAGCGGTCTGCGCGCAGCTGGGACGCCGCTACGTGCTGGTGGACAGCAGCCCCGACGCCGTCCAGATCGCCGCCGGGCGCCTGGCCGCGCGGTGCTAGCCTCGCCCGTCCCCATGCCCGCGCGCTTGCTCCTCCTGCTCGCCGGCGTCGTGCTCCTGTGCCTGTTTCCCGCCCCCGCCGGGGCCTTCCGGATCGGCATGCAGGACGACGGCGCCTTCGTGACAGCGTCCCGCGAGGACCGCGCCCGCGCGCTGACCCAGGCGCACGACATGGGCGTCACCTACCTTCGGATCACGCTCGTGTGGGAGGGCTTTCGCAACGAGGGCTTTGGCCTGTACGACGAGGCGATCGACCAGGCGCGCGAGCACGGCATGGCGATCCAGCTCACCGTGACCGGCAACCCGCGCTTCACCGCCGGCGGCCGCGGGCACGTCGGCTTCCGCGATCCCAGCCCGGCGCGCTACGGCGCGTGGCTGGGGGCCGTGGTCCGCCACTTCCGCGGGCGGGTCGCCTTCTACTCGATCTGGAACGAGCCCAACCTCACCGACTACCTGTCCCCCCAGCGCATCGGCAACCGGCTCGTGGGCCACGTCATCTACGCCCGGCTGGTCAACGCGGGCTACCGCGCCGTCAAGCGCGCCGACCCGACGGCGCAGGTGCTGATCGGGGAGGCCGCGCCCGCGGGCTTCCCGCTGCGGTTCATCGAGCGCGCGGCGCGCTCCATTCGCGGGGGCCTGCTGGCCGACGGATGGGCCCATCATCCGTACCAGTTCGTCAAGGTCGCCCCGGGAATGCCCCAGAACCGGTACTCCGGCGGGATCAGCAACGTCGCCACCATGACAGCCACGCTCGCCCGCCTGGCGCGCGAGCGCGTGCTGCGCACCGGCCGGGGGAGGCCGTTGCCGATCTACTTCACGGAGTTCGGCTACCCGCGTCCCGGCGCCTACTACGGGTTCTTCTCCGAGTTCCTGCGCGCGGACTACACGGTGAAGGCCTTCCGCCTGGCCAAGCTCGCCGGCGCGCGGACGCTGGTCTGGTACCAGCTCTACAACAACGCCGGGCGCGCCCATTCCCGCCTGTGGGACACCGGCCTGATCTCCCGCACCGGCCGCCTCTCGCTGGCCTACAGGCGCATGCGCTCCGCCCGCATGTCCCTCGTCGGCTTCTAGGCGGTCAGGCCTACCCGTCCGCGCGGCCGGCGGTTTCCGTCAGCCGCGCGAACCGGGCGTCGTCGGCGGGCAGCATGGTCCGCAGGCTTCGCGACACGGCCTCGACGTCGATCGCGTCGTTGGCGACCAGGGCCTCGATGTCGGCCCAGTCGCGCGTACGGTCGAACATCGCCTTGAACACCGCCAGCTCGTTCGGTCCCAGTACCGGGATGGTCTCCCCCGCGAAGGAGACCAGCGACCGGTTCGCCGCGGCCTCCGCGTGGACCGGGGCGTAGTCGAGGAACAGGTCGACGGGCGTGTCGTCCCACCACAGCCGCGTCTGACCGTCGCGCGCGATCGCCTCCGCGACACCGTCCGGCTTCGCCAATCCGTCCGGTAGCGCGTCCAGGACGCGGGCCGCTTCGGCGGCCGGGACGAAGACGTTGAGGTCGATGTCGCTGGTGCCGCGCGGGTCCAGGGTCCAGAACGCCAGCGCGATGGCTCCGCCGAAGGCGTGGGGGATGCCCCGCCCCGACAGCGCCCGGTGCAACGCCAGGATGCGGTCGGCGAGCGTCACGCCGCGCGGTCGAGCCGGGGATAGCGCAGCTCGCGCTCGTGGCGGGTCGGGAGTGCCTCGGCGAGCTCGAGCACGTCCTCCAGGATCCGGCCGGCCCTGCGCTGCTGCGCGGGCGAGGGCAGCGACCGGGGGGCGCCGCCGTGTTCGACGACGATCCTGGCGCCCAGCGCAGCCAGGAGTCGGGCGAGCGTCTCCACGGAGGGACGCTTGCACCCGCTCTCGTAGGCGGAAACGGTGGCCTGCGAGGTACCGGCGCGCCGCGCCAGCTGCGACTGGGTGACCCCGGCGCGCAGGCGGGCATCGCGAAGGGCCACGGCGGAATCCATGGTGGACAGTATATCCGAACGGATATAACCCCTATGTGTTCGGCGCGATCAGCAGCCCGAGCTGGCGCGACTGCGCCACCAGCGTGCCGTCCGGGGCCCACAGCTCGCCGTCCTCCTCGAAGAACCCGTCGCGGATCAGCCGGGTGGTGAAGCGGCTCAGCAGCTGCGACGGGGGCAGGGGCAGGGGAGCCCGGAAGTGGACGGTCATGTCGATCGTCGGGGCCGGGTTCAGCTCGTGCAGCCGTGGCCAGGGCGCCGGGTACCACGCGTCGGAGAGCAGCGCCATCGACAGCGCGTCCAGCGGACGCTCCTCGCGCAAGCCCAGCCAGCCTCCGACCTGGGCGTGGTCGGAGCCGCTGAAGGGCGGGTCGCCGAAGCGTCCCTGCATGCTCAGCAGCTCGGTGAAGGGCGGGCGCTTGCCCCCGGGGAGGATGCGCGCGGACGGCTCCTCCTGGTTCGGCGGCGCCACCTCGGGCATCGGCGCGTCGGTGAGCAGCGGCCCGGGCCAGGCGCCCGAGAACGCGCCCAGCGCCAGCCCCAGTAGCCGGCCGTCCTGCTCCAGCCGCGCGCTGACGGAGGTCAGCGAGCGTCCGGTCCGCTCCACGGTCGCCCGCACCACCACCGGCCCCGCCTGTGGCGTGCGCAGGAAGTGGACCGTGAGCGACCGCGCCTGGCGCGCGGCGTCGTCCACCTCGAGCTGCATCCCGCGCAGGACGATCGCCATGACGTAGCCGCCCAGCGGGCCCCGCGGCGTCCACCACGTCTCGCCGATGTCACCCTCGTACGCGCCGTCGCCCAGCGGCCGCAGCGCGGTGTCCTCATCGAAGCCCAAGGCCTAGAGATTCACGATCAGGTTGATCATCGACGCCACGATCACCGCGCCGAACAGGTAGGAGAGCAGCGCCTGGCGCAGCGCCGCGACGCGGATCTCCTTGGTCTGGAGGTCGGTGTCGGACACCTGGTAGGTCATGCCGATGGTGAAGGCCAGGTAGGCGAAGTCGGTGTAGCGGGGCCGGTCGCGCTCGTTGAAGTCGATCCCGCCCGGGGGGTGGCCGTAGTACAGCCGTGCGTAGTGGAGCGTGAACACGGTGTGCACCACCAGCCACGCCACGAACACGCTGAACACGCCGAGCCCGGCCAGCAGGCTCTTGGTCGCGCCGTGGCTATTGCCGGCCTGCGAGATCACCAGCCCCACCGCCACCAGGCTCACGACGCTGGCGCTCAGGAGCACCACGTCGGCGACGATCCGGGCCGGGTCCTCGCGCAAGGCGCGACGCGCCGTGCGTTCGGCGTCCAGGCCCCAGATCGCGCTCCACAGCCAGACGGCGAACACGAGGCCCGCCACGTCCCACCCGACCACGGGCGCGAGGCTCGGGTCTCCGACGACCAGCAGCACGACCAGGACGACGAGGCCCACGGCGAACGAAAGCCCGACCCGCACGTGGGCCAGCGGGTCGCCGCGGTCGATCGGCTCGCCCGAGCTCATGGCGTATGGATACCAGGACCGGTGGGCGCCACGGTCACGGCTTCACCTCGGGCGGGAGGCGGTCGGTCAGGACGACTGCGACCAGCTGGGGATGGCGCGCGCGCGCGAGGATCACCGCGTAGCGTCCCCGCTCCCCCCGGGCCAGCGGCACGCTCCCGCGCGCGTACGGGCCCTCGTAGACGAGCAGGCAGCGCTTGGGCTCCTTCCCGCTCGGCGGGCGGGCGGACGGCGGCCGCCGGGGAACCGCCCGACCGAGGGCGCGCAGGATCGCCGCCGTCTGACCGCGCTTGAGCCGGTGGATGCGGATGAGCTTGCCGCGGTGGCCGAGCGCGTCGCCGGCCAGCGGGAGCGCCGGCGCACAGGCGGACACGTTGTTGGTCGCGGTGCCGCCGCGCGAGCCGATGCCGCACCCGGGCAGCACCAGAAGGCCGAGGAAGGCCAGCGCCGTGGCGGCCCGGAAGCTCATCCGGCCTCCAGCGCCGCCGCGCGACGCAGGCCGCGGCGCACGCGCAGGTACGCGAGCCCGCCCGTGGGCAGCAGTCCCCAGAAGCTGATCAGCCGGTACAGCAGCACCGCGGAGAGGGTCGCAGCCTCGGCCCCGCCGAAGGCCACCAGTCCGACGGTGAGGCTGCCCTCGATCACGCCCAGCCCGCCCGGGGTGATCGGCAACGTGGCGGCGAGCTGCGCGGCGGCGTAGATCAGCAGCAGCCCCTCCCACGGGGGACTGCTCCCGACCGCGTAGAAGCAGAGCGCCAGGCACAGCGCATCCCCCAGCCAGCACACCACCATCAGCAACCCGGACGCCAGCACGGCCGACGGCCGGAAGGTGAGACCGGAGATGTGCGCGGACCACGGACCGGACGAGTCGTCCGCCTCGGCGCCGGCCCGGCGGGCGAAGGCCTCCATGGCCGGTCCCACCCGGCGACCGGCGCGGGCCAGCAGACCTCGGCGGCGCAGCAGCCACGCGACCCCGGCCAGGAGCGCGCCGACGCCCAGCACCCCGTAGCTGATCGGCGCCAGCTCGGGCAGCACGTTCTGGGACCCGGCGAGCGGCGCGGCGGCGAGCGCGAGGACGGCCAGCGCGGCGATGTAGAGCACCGAGAGCACGAACAGCACGGCCACCGCGGGCCCGGGCTCCACGCGAAACCGGCGCAGGACCCGGTAGGTCACGACGCCGGTCACCGCCACCCCGCCGGGGATGCAGTACGCCGCCGCCTGCGCCGCCACCGTCAGCTCCGTGAGGGGCACGAGCCCGACGGCGGCGTCCACCTCCCTCAGCAGCACCTGCTCGCCGGCGGCGTAGGCCACGTACGAGACGACCTCGAGGGCCATCGCCAGGACCAGCCATCCCGCGTCCACACGGCCGAGGTTGTCCACGGCGGCCACCAGCTCGTCGCCGTTGTTGACGAGCACCCAGACCGTGACCCCGGCCGCGGCCAGGAGGAACACGGCCCGCAGCAGGCGGAGCCGGGATGGACGTGGGACGCGAAGCGAGCTCACCGGCTGAGACTAGACACGGACGGCTAAAGCCCCGGGCGGGCCCGGCTAGGCTCTCCCGATGAACGGGCCGGATCCTGGAATCCCGGGGGGCAGCGCGGAACGCGAGCACGATCGCCGCCGGGCGGCCCGAGCGCGCCGCACGCTCGAGCGACACCCCCGGCTCGGCGGCCTGCTGCTCGCGTGGCGGGCGCCGCCCCAGCACGAGACCGCCTGGAAGCGGGGGGCCGCCGGCGAGCGTGCGGTCGCGGAATCGCTGGAGCGCCGCTGCGGGGAGGGCGTCGTCCTGCTGCACGACCGGCGGATGCCGGGCACCCGCGCCAACATCGACCATCTCGCGGTCGCGGCGTCGGGAGTGTGGGTGATCGACGCCAAGGCCTACGCGGGAAGGGTGAAGGTCCCCAACCCCCTGTTCGGCACCCCCAAGCTGACCATCGCGGGCCGGGACCGCAGTCGCCTGGCGGACTCCCTGGCCAGGCAAGTGCAGGTCGTTGCGGCCGTCACGGCCGAGCTCGGCCTCGCGATGCCGGTCCACGGGGTGTTCTGCTTCATAGAAGCCGACCTGCCGCTCTGGAGAACGCTGTCCTTTCGGGGGTTTCCGCTCCTGCACCGCAAGGGCGTCGCCAAGAGGATCAACCGCCCCGGTGCGCTGACGAGCGCCGAGGTCCGAGAGCTCGGCGACCACCTGGCCCTGCGCCTCCCGCCGGCCTGAGCGCCCTGCTGAGCGGTCAGCCGTCCGCCATCTCGAGCAGCTGGAGCACTGTGTTCCAGTTGCGCGAGGTGGCGGTGACCCCGAGGCCCTGTCCCGCCAGCTTCGTCCACAGGCGCGACCGGGCCACGCCGTCGGGGTGCCAGGCGTACAGCTCGCGCCCGAGGGCGACGAACCGCTCGGACTCGGTAGCGAGCCCGGCCAGCTTCTCCACGACGTCCGGGTCCGGCTCGGCGGAGAGGAAGGTCACCTGGTAGCGCTTGGGGTCGGCGGCCACGTCTCCGAGCGGATCGCGCCGGACCACCTCGGCGAGCTCGTCGCGGGTGCGGACGACCACGTCCACGGTGAAGCCGAACTCGGTCTCGATCAGCGCCTCGCACTCGCGCGCCAGCTCCTGCGGCTCCGCATCGCTGGAGAGCACGACATTGCCGCTCTGCACGTAGGTGCTCACGTCCTCGTGACCGCCACCCTCCAGCACCTCGCGCAGCCGCGGCATGGCCACCCGCTTGTTGGGGCCGATGTTGATGCCGCGGAGGAGGACGATCTGGCGCATCTGCGGAGATCATCTACGAACCGGCCTGAGGTCGGTTGAGGGCTTGCGCCGCAGCCGGTCCGCGCCCTTGTGGGGGCGGTCGCACGGCCCCCAGGGCGTCACCCTGTCGACCGAGCCGTCTCCGTAGTACAGCGTGACCGGGGCCTGCCAGCGGCCCGACCCCGGGCAAGTCGCGGTCGTCGTTCCGTAGTTGCGCCGCGCCGCGCCGCTCCCGACGCTTACCGGGTCGATGCGGAGGTGGTTGGCGAGCAAGGTCAGCTGGTCGAACGGGCAGCCCTCCGGGGCCGTGCCGCCGGTCATGCAGGTGGGGATGGGGCCGTCCAGCGTGGTCCCGCGGATGTAGGTGTGGACGACCGCGAGGACCTGGTCGCCGGACTTCACCAGCTCGAGCATCTGGCCCTCGGCGTTGTAGATCACGGTGTCGTAGGTCGCCGTCCCGAGGCCGGCCTGCTTCACCGTCGCCTGGCCCGCCCCGATGCGCGCCGAGCGGGGGCAGGCCGACTCGCCCGCGAACATCAGCTCGAAGTCGGTCGCGGTGCAGCGGCCGGGGACCGACGTGTCGATCCGTGTGCCGGGAGGCATCTCGATCGCGAGCCGACGCAGGGCCGGAGGATCTCCGGCCGGGTCGGTCGCGCTGTGGTAGCGGGCGGAGTAGCCCAGCCCCGCGGACGCGTTGGGCCGGGTGGTGCTGCTCCAGAGGTCGACGGTCTCGCGCGGCCCGGACGCCGGCATCGCGCTCGCCGGCACCGATCCCACCACCAGCCCGAGCGTGGGGACCAGGAGCACCCCGCTGAGAATCGCCGTCCCGCGCCTCCACACGGCGGCCATGGAACTCCATCCAGGGCGGAGTCTCAATAGAGAGGCTTCTACCGGTTGAGGCCACCGGATGCGACACGCGAGAATCCGGAGACATGGCCCTCAAGCCCAGCAGCTACATGATCCTCGGGCTGGTTCGCGGTGGGATGACCTCGGGCTACGCGATCAAGCGCTTCATCGACCAGCAGCGGATGTCCGTCTTCTGGGCCACCACCTTCGCGCAGATCTACCCCGAGCTCGCCCAGCTCGAGGAGGCCGGGTACATGACCCACCGCGAAGACCCGCACGGGGCACGCCGGCGCCGCGCCTACACGCTGACCTCCAAGGGCGAGCGTGCCCTGCTCTCCTGGCTGCGCCGCGCGCAGGTCCCTGCGATGGAGCTGCGGGACGAGGGCCTGCTGCGCCTCGCCTTCGCCGACAACCTCCCCCGCGACGAGGCGATCGCTCTGGTCCACCGCCTGCGCGTGCGAGCCGAGGAGGCCGAGCGCGAGTTCCACGAGCAGATCCTCCCCATCGGCGAGGCGCTTCGCGCGGCCGGCCTGCGCTTTCCGATCGTCATCGGGACGATGGGCGCCGAGTACCAGGGCTGGGCCGCGGAGCGCCTGGCGAAGCTGGAGGCGGAGCTGCGGGCGGAAGGCGAGGGAACTGCGACACAGGCCGGCCAGGCCTGATTGAGTGTCGAACGTGGTCCGGGGGGTCCGTCTTTCTGTAGCCGTCGCCGCGCTGGCGTTCGCGTTTGCGCTCGCGGCCGGGACGGCCACGGCCGCGACGCCCTTCAACGCCCGCGGGAGCGTCGAGCAGGTGTACGTGACGGGTCTGACCCCGGGGGTGCAGGTGTCGCTCCTGACCCGTGTCGGCCGGACCGTCGCCCGCAAGCGCGCCGATGCGCAGGGCGGGCTGCTGTTCCGCGACGTCAGGCCGGGCATCGGCTACCGCGTTCGCCTCACGTCGGGCGGGCCCAGCTCGGAGGCGCTGACGGTCCTGACAAAGCGCGCCGCACCGCCCAGCACGGACGTCTACAACCAGACGATCCCCACCAGCGGCTACGGCTACCTGACCACCCGCGATGGCATCAAGCTCGCCTACACCGTCCATCCGCCCCAGGACGTGGCGAAGGCGCTGCCGGTCGGCGCCCCGCTGCCCACGGTCCCGTCGGGCCCGACGCCGACCCTGATCGAGTACTCCGGCTACGGCTACGCCGACCCGGCCGGGCCGCACAGCGGCATCTCGATCCTGGCCAACCTGATGGGCTTCACGGTGGTCGACATCAACATGCGCGGCACCGGGTGCTCGGGTGGCGCGTTCGACTTCTTCGAGCCGCTCCAGAACCTCGACGGCTACGACATCGTCGAGACGGTCGCGCGCCAGCCGTGGGTCCAGCACAACAAGGTGGGGATGATGGGCATCTCCTACGGCGGGATCAGCCAGCTCTTCACCGCGCAGCTCCAGCCTCCGAGCCTGGCCGCGATCTCGCCGCTGTCGGTGATCGACGCCACGCAGACGACCCTGTATCCCGGCGGCGTGCTGAACACCGGCTTCGCCGTGGACTGGGCCAAGGAGCGCCAGAAGGAGGCGCAGCCTTCCGGGCCCAACGCGGGTCAGGCATGGGCCTACAAGCGCATCCAGGAGGGTGACCAGACCTGCAAGGCCAACCAGGCCCTGCACGGCCAGGCGGCCGATCTCATGGCCAAGATCCGGGCCAACGACCACTACAACCCGGCCGTGGCCGACCCGCTGTCGCCGGTCACGTTCGTGGACAAGATCAAGGTCCCGGTCTACATGGCCTGCCAGTGGACGGACGAGCAGACCGGCGGCCACTGCCCGACCCTGGCCCGGCGGCTAACCGGCACCAACCGCAAGTGGATCACGTTCACCAACGGCACCCACGTGGACTCCCTGTCCCCCGAGGTGTTCAACCGCTGGTACGACTTCCTCCAGCTCTACGTCGCCAAGCAGGCGCCGATGACGAACGCCGCGGCGTACCGCGCCGCCGGTCCGGTGATCTACGACGCGGCGATGGGCATCCAGGGCGTCACCTTCCCGCCGGATCCGATCCAGAACCAGCCGACCTACGCCGCGGCGCTGGCGGCCTTCGAGCAGCTCAAGCCGATCCGGATCCTCTTCGACAACGGCGCCGGCTCGTCGCCGGGCCATCCGCTCCCGGGCTTCGAGCAGTCCTTCGCCAGCTTCCCCGTCCCGGGCACCACAGCCCGCTCCTGGTACGTCGGGGCCGGTGGCGCGCTCGCCGACCGTCCGCCGGCGCGCGCCGGGGCCAACGCGTTCACGTGGAACCCGAAGGCCCGGCCGACGACCGACTTCAAGGGCGACACGGCCGCGGGCGCGAACGGCCTCTGGACGGCGACGCCGCCGTACCAGTGGGTGCAGCCGCCCGCCGGCAGCGCGCTGTCCTACGTGACCGGCCCGCTGACCGCCCACACGGCTGTCCTGGGCGCCGGCGCCGTGGAGGCCTGGCTGCGCTCCTCCCGCATGAACGTCGATCTGCAGGCCACGATCAGCGAGGTCCGGCCCGACGGCAAGGAGACCTTCGTCCAGGGCGGCTGGCTGCGCGCCAACGCGCGCAAGCTCGACGCCCGGCAGAGCACGCCGCTCGAGCCCGTGCTGAGCCTGCGCGCCCGCGACGTGTCGTCCATGCCGCGCAACCGGTTCGTGAAGGTGACGATCCCGCTCTACTACCAGGGGCACGTCTACCGCACCGGCTCGCGCATCCGCGTGACGATCACCGCCCCGAATGGCGACCAGCCGATCTGGTCATTCGGCGAGGCCCAGCCCGCGAAGGGCGGCGCGACCGTGTCGATCGCCTTCTCCAGGCGCATGCCGTCGCGGCTCCTGCTCCCGGTCGTGCCGGGCGTGAACGTGCCGACCGCGCTGCCGCCCTGTCCCGCCTTGCGGGGCCAGCCTTGCCGCGCGTACACGCCGTTCGTGAACCGCGGCGCCTAGCCCCCGGCGACGCGCAGCGCCGCCGGGCTCAGTCGCCGGCGCCGTGCCGCGCGAGCCACGGCCGTCGGGCGTCAGTGCGCTGCCGGTGGGTAGTTGTCGAGCGAGGTCGTCGTGACACCTCAGCCCCTTCTCGGATGGTTGCTCGTGTAAGGGCCAAATCCGCCCGGCGGCAGGGGACGCCCCACGCCGGGCTCAAAGGAGCCAGGGGCACCGCAAGGCCCCTGGCCAGAAGGGGGAAGGATCAATGAAGAAGTTCACTATTGCGCTCGTCGTCGTCGCGGCGGCGGCTCTGGCGGTCATGCCGAGTTCGGCAGCCGCCGCCACGGGGGGCTGGGGCGGCTGGGACAGCCAGCACTCGGACAACCTCGCGTCGCCGGGTTACTACCCGCCAGCCGGTTCCTTCGGGAAGAACGGCCCGGGCGACAGCCGGTACTGTGTCGATCCGAGCACCGCGCTCTCCGGCACGAACTGCGGGCGGTCCGTAACGGACCCCCCCGGCGGCGGGACCGCGGTCTACTCGCCCGTGGTGTTCGCGGGTGTCCTCTCCGGCAGCGCGGTTCCAACCGCTGCCCGTCAGGGATGCAACCACGACGACCTCAGCGATCCGTCCACGAACAACCCGTGCAACCCGGGTAACACCAACACGGCCGGCGCGGCCTATGTCGGGACGGACGAGACCGGCCCCGACGGCATGGCGGTCGGTCCGGTTTGCTACGTGGAGACTCCCGAGCCAGGCAGCGAGGCGTACGGAACCGGCAGCGAGGGCTACAACCCCTACGCCAACGTCGTGCCCAGCGTCGGCTGCGGCGTGCAGGGCTGAGCGCGAATCGGCTCAGATCGATGGACGGCCGGCCGGGCCCAGTGGGCCCGGCCGG
>JAWVFR010000119.1:0-30888 GCA_033855845.1 Solirubrobacteraceae bacterium | reverse complement strand
GCGGGTTCTGGACGCCGGTCGCCTCGAAGACGTCCTCGGTCGCCTTCTTGATGATCGTGGCCCGCGGGTCGAAGTTCTTGTAGACCCGGTGCCCGAAGCCCATCAGGCGCTCCTTGCCGTCCTTCACCCCGGCGATGAAGTCCGAGATGTTGTCGGTCGTCTCGATGCGCTTGAGCATCCGCAGCACGGCCTCGTTCGCGCCGCCATGCAGCGGCCCGTAGAGGGCGGCGATGCCGGCGGCGACGGCGGAGTAGGGGTCGACCTGCGAGGAGCCGACGCTGCGCACCGCGCTGGTGGAGCAGTTCTGCTCGTGGTCGGCGTGCAGGATGAACAGGATGTCCAGCGCGCGCGCGAGCCGCGGATCGGGCTCGTACTTGAGCTCGGTCATCTTGTAGAGCATGTTCAGGAAGTTGCCCGGATACGCGAGGTCGTTGTCCGGATAGACGTAGGGCTGCCCGTTGGAGTGGCGGAACGCGAACGCGGCCAGCGTCGGCATCTTCGAGATCAGCCGGATCGTCTGGATCGCGCGGTTGTCCGGGTCCTGGATGTCGTTGGCGTCTGGGTAGAACGTCGACAGCGCGCCGACCGAGCCCAGCAGCATCCCCATCGGGTGCGCGTCGTGGCGGAAGCCCTGCATGAACGCCTTGACGTTCTCGTGCACGAAGGTGTGGATGGTGATGTCGTGGCACCACTGGGCCAGCTGCGGCTTCGTGGGCAGCTCGCCGTGGACGAGCAGGTAGGCGACCTCCAGGTAGGTGGAGTGCTCGGCCAGCTGCTCGATCGGGTAGCCCCGGTACTCCAGGATGCCCTTGTCGCCGTCGATGAAGGTGACCGCGCTGCGGCAGGACGCGGTGTTCAGGTACGCCGGGTCGTACGACATGAGCCCGAAGTCGTCGTCGTCGACCTTGATGTCGCGGAGCGCGATCGCGCGGATCGTGCCGTCCTCGATGGGGATCTCGTAGCTGCGGCCCGTGCGGTTGTCCACCACGGACAGGGTCGGTTCGCCGGTCATGGGCGCACAGCCTACGCGCCCGTCAGTTGCAGAGGGCGCAACGGCCATGCGCGCACGAGCACATCAGGGCTCCGGAGGCCATGGTGGCCGGCCCCCACCGGCGGACCCATTCCAATCCGGCCGGCTCGCTGCGGTCGGCCGAGCCGCCCGGCCAGGCGCAGTGCAGCAGCGCGGTGGCGAGTCGCTCGGACGCGCTCTCGGTGCGAGTCGCGATCGACTCGATGTGCTCGGCGAGGTGGGCTTGGTCGTCCATGGGAGCAGCCTGTGGACTGCTTCCGCAGGCTACCCCTGTCATCGGCGCGCCAACCCCGGTTCCCGAGCCCGGGCGCCCCGCCCTGGACGGCGGGGCCCCGTCGCTCGGTCATTCGCCCTCAGGCGATCTGCGGCACGTCGGCGATGCGCTCGGTGTACATCGCCATCTGGCGCGCGACGCCCTCGTTGACCACTCCGTTGAGGACGCGGATCCCGTCCACGCACAGCGTCGCGTCGGTGATGTGGCCCTGGAACTCCTCGTCCGCCTGCACGGCGGCGATCTGGTCGGAGCTCCCTTGCAGCGCAAACCACCCGCCCAGGCCGCCGTTGGGGGAGAGCAGGGCGACGTCGAAGCTCTCGATGCGGCCTTCGTGCTGAAGGCGCCCGTAGTACCCGACGCCCTCGTTGAAGACCTCCAGCGCGCGCCCCTCGCGCCCGTATGCGGCCTTGTCCCATCCGATGAACAGCATGCTGTCGGCCATCCTGGCCTCCTTCGGATCGTGGCCCGGGTCCCGGGCCTCCACGGCGACTCTCTCAGCGTGCGGGCCCCGATGCAAGCGGGCCGGGAGCGCCTAGCGGCGCTTCCAGGAGCCGCCGAAGAAGCGACCCAGCCGGCCGGCCTTCGGATTCGCGCTGAATTCGGGTGCGCCCGGCTCGTACGGTGGGAGCTCCGCGGCCTGGAGCGCGTCGATCGTCAACGTCACCTTGGCCTCGGTGATGCGTCCCACCTCGGGCGCGTCCACGAACACCTCGCCGCGGTCGGTGCGCATCACGATGCCGTCGAAGATCTGCTCGCGCGCGTTGTCCAGGACCCGGTCGGTGGTCCCCAGCGGGGTCCCGTCGGCGGCCTCGACCGGGGTGCCGCGCTGGAGCACCTTGTAGGAGATCGCCGGGCCGTCGTCGTCGGTCATGACGCCGGCGTCGCCGAGGGCTTGCCGTAGCGGCTGGCCGTCGCCTCCACCTGTCCCTGGTAGTGGCTGCCGAGGTCCTCGTGGCCGTAGGGCCGCAGCGCCGGCGCGTCCAGCGTCATGAAGGAAAGCTGCGCGATGGGCAGCCCCGCGTAGAGCTTGATCGGGATCCGCGTCAGGTTGGCCAGCTCCAGCGTCAGCGTCCCCTTCCAGCCGGGGTCGCAGAACCCGGCCGTGGCGTGGACGATGAGGCCGAGCCGGCCAAGCGAGCTGTTGTGAGTCGGGACGTAGGAGTGGGTCACGAGGAACACGCCGCGTGGCGAGGCGACCTGGATGCACCGGACGGGCTCGCTGTCGACGGGCTCGACGGCGACGATCGACCGGTCGCGCTTGAACCGGCCTTCGGTCTTCTGGCGCGCGAGCTTGCGCGGCAGCCGGAACACCGGCCGGTCCGGGGTGAAGCAGATCTCCCACTTGGGACCACAGTCCTTCCCGTTGAGCCAGGCGGTCTTCCTGACCAGCTTGGGCTTGAACCCGAGGCTTGCGATGAGCTCCTGGTATTGATGGGCGAGCCTCAGGCTGGTCGTCGTCAACTCGCAGCGGCCGATGCGGTCGACGTAGCCGTCGGTGTCCATGAGCCCTGCCAGAAGCGCCTCCCGCTGGGCGACATCGGCCTGCATGTACTGGAGTGGGATGTGCTTGTTCCCGAGCAGCTGGAGGTTGCGCAGCCGGCTGGACAGCGAGCCATTGCGCGTGTAGCGGCCGGTCGACTCGTCTCGGGTGTGGCCCTCTCCTCCGACGCGGTAGGCGAGCGGGTTCGAAGCGGGCGCTACAGCGCAGCCCTCTCGCTCCAGCTCGCGCAGGATCGGACCGTCTATCGATGTGATCTCGGCCTTGGTGCTCGTCCCGTCCCCGATCCACGCGCCGAGGACGTAGGGCGGGATGGGAAGGTCTCGCGTCGCGTACTCCACCGGGGGCGCCAGCGAGACCTGGTGGTTGTACTCCTTCCCGTACATGAGGCTGCGCTCGATCTGTTCGGTGGTCAGGACGCGCGGCGGATCTCCGCGGCGACGGTCGTTCTTCGTACGCACCTCCCACTGATGGGAGATGTCGGCGGTCACCTTCGTCCCGTCGGAGAACGTGACCCGGCGGCACGGACGGCCGAACATCGGCGCCGTCGCCGCAACCACCGTCGTCGGCCGCCCCGCGTGGTCAAATACCTCGTCGCCGACCGCCACGTCCCCCATGCGGGTCCAGCCGGTCGGCGTCGGGATGGCGGTGTCCATCGCCAACGCCTTGCCTTCGATCCTCGCCACGATGTCGTCGGGCAGCTCGACCCACTCCTGGGTGCGGCCCAGGGCGAACTCGCCGGGGTGGATCACGAAGGGCTCGTCGCCCTCGACCTTGACCTCTTCGGTGAGGTGGGACGGGGGGTCGCGCAGGTCGATCGCCGAGGCGCGGTGGTTGTGGAAGACGCGGAAGGACTCGCCCAGTCGCAGGTCGACGCTGGCGGGCTGCACCAGGGCGGGATCCCAGGGCTCGATCTTGATCCGTCCTTCTTCGACGAGCCGGCGGATCGTGCCGTCCGAGAGAACCGAAATCGGCGCGCTGTCGCTCATCGCGCCAAGTCTTTCACGGTGGCGCGACGCTCAATGCTCGAGCAGGCGCGAGCGGGCGGAGATGGTGCGCACGCGCGGGGGCGACGGGGGGACCGGGGCGCCGTGGGGATCGCGACGGCGGGGGCCGCGGCGCGGCGGAGTGCGCGGGTGCGGCGGTCGGGGACGGTCCTTGACTCCGCCTTCGCCGCGGGGCTGCTCCGCGGCGTCCGGCGACTGCTTGATGGCCCACCACACGATCCACAGCAGAGCCAGGATCGGAAGCTTGAGAAACACCATCAGGTACACGAAGGTCCACCCCATCCGGGCAAGCCTACCCCCCGCGCTTGCGGGTGTCACCCCAGGATCGGGGCGATGAGGCGCCGGGCCGTCTCGCGCAGCGCGGCCTCGTCGTCCAGCGGCAGCGCGCTCTCCTGGAGCAGCACGAAGGAGAAGGCCAGGCGGACCAGCACCTCGGCCGCCTCGTCGGCGTCCACGGGGCCCAGGACCCCGGCCTCGCGGGCGGCGTGCAGGCGGGCGGCGAGGAAGCCGCGGGCGGCCGCGAAGACGGCGCCGCCGTCGGCGTTCAGGGCGGCCAGGACGCTCTGCGGCTCCACCCGGGCCAGCCGGTTGAGCAGGGGGTGCTCGCGGGCGATGCGCAGCGCGGTGACGAACCCCTCGGCGACCTGGTCGGCGACCGGCGCGTCGGGCGGCGCGGCGGCGTCCATCTGTTCCAGGCAGCGCCGGCACTCGCGCACGGCCAGCGCGTCGACGAGCCCGTCGCGCGTGGCGAAACGGCGGTATACGGTCATGCGCCCGACGCCGGCCCGGCGGGCCACCGCGTCCATCGACAGGTGCCGGACCCCGGAGTCGGCGGCCAGCGCGAGCGCGGCGTCGAGGATCCGCTCGCTCGTGGCGTCGCCGGGGGGCGCGACGCGCGGGTCCAGGGCGCGCGCGAACAGCGCGGCGGTGGGTGCGGGCGCGGCGGACACGTTCACGCCGCTCCGGCGGGTGCGCGCGGGGTGGTGGAGAGAGTCTGGTCCAGCATCGCGTGGGTGCGGGGGCCGGCGACGTCGCCACGCTCCAGCGCCTCGCGCCGCCAGCGCACGTAGTTGGGGCCCGTGTTGCGCAGGGCGGCGGGCATGACCCGGCCGGCGGCGCGCGCGGTCGCGCACAGGGAGCGGAACTCCAGGTCGCGGCCGCGGGTCCAGTCCAGCCCGAAGCGCCGGCGCAGGAACGGCGGCAGCAGGCCCACGGTGGCCTGCGCGCCCATCCGGGCCAGCGGCAGCCGGGCCACGCGCCAGGCGCCGTCGCCCAGGCCGGGCACCGGCGGCGCGGTGGGCCTGGTCAGCGTGGCCAGGACGCCCTGGACGACCTCGTTGTCCTCCAGGCGCTCGTGCATCATCTCGTTGACGTAGCGCCGGAAGCCGTCCCAGGTGTCGGGGAGGTCGCGCTCGCGCACGCCGACCAGTCGGCCCAGGTCGCGCCACTGGGCGTAGAAGTCGCGGGCGGTCCCCGGGCGCATCGGCCGGCCGAAGGCGGCGTGGCCGGCCATGATCGCCTGGGCCAGGGTGGCGTGGACCCACGCGTAGGCTTCGGGCTCCAGCGCGTGGTAGCGCGTCCCGTCGGGGCGCTCCCCGCGGATGCGCTTGTGCAGGTCGCGCACGCGGCGGCCCGTGGCGGCGGCCAGCTCGGGACCGCCGTAGACCATGACGTAGGAGTAGTCGAGCGTCCGCAGCAGCCGGCCCCACGGGTCCTCCGCGTAGTTGGAGTGCTCGCCCACGCCGGCCCCGACCGTGGGATGGGAGACCTGGAGCAGCAGGGCGTACCCGGCGGCGGCCAGCAGGCGCGCGTCGCCCGCGTAGCGCCACACCGTGGAGCCCGGCCGGGGGACGAGGGCGGGGAGCTCCTGGGGCGTGGGGAGGACGGGGGCGGTCACCGGTACGGATGGTACGGAAGAAGGCTCGACCGTACCACCTCGTGCGGAAGGCGCGTGCTCCCCGCCCGCGCCGGTTCCCGCTTGGCAGCGCATGCGCGCCGCGAGTACGTTGCAATCGGGTCATGGGGAGGTAGGGGATGCCGCACACCGGCTCCGCCGGCACGGTTGCACGAGTCCTGAGCGCCGCCGCGCTGGCCGCGGCGGCGGTGCTCGTGGCCGTGCTGCTCCTCGGCGCGAGCGGGGGCTACGAGCTGCGCGTGCGTCTGGACAACGCCGGGCAGCTGGTCGAGGGCAACCTGGTCAAGGTCGGCGGGCGCTCCGTGGGCAAGATCGAGACGATCGAGCTGACGCGCCACAACCAGGCCCAGCTCACCCTGCGGATCGAGGACGCCGAGCTGGCGCCGCTGCACGAGGGGACCACGGCGATCGTGCGCGCCACCTCGCTCTCGGGCGTGGCGAACCGCTACCTGGCGCTGGCGCCCGGGCCCAACAGCAGTCCGGAGATCCCCGACGGGGGCCTGATCCCGGCCGAGCGCACGCGGGGCGCGGTCGACCTCGACGCGGTCCTCAACACGCTGGACATCCAGACCCGCGCCGCGCTGGGCCGGGTGGTCCGCGGGTCCGCGACCCAGTACGCGGGCGCCGAGGCGCAGGCCAACGCGGGCCTGGCGCGCCTGAACCCGGCGCTGTCCCAGGTGGCCCAGGCCACGCGCGAGCTGTCGCGCGACTCCGGCGCCCTGACCCGCTTCGTGGTGGAGTCGGCGGCCGTGGCCTCGGCCGTGGCGGGGCGCTCGCCCGACCTCGAGCAGGGGATCTCCAACGCGGCCGCGGTGGCCGACGCGGTGGCGCGCGAGTCGGTCTCGCTGGACGGCGCGTTGCGCCTGGCGCCCGGTGTGCTGCGGCGGGCCAACTCGACGCTGGTCGACGTACGCGCGGCCCTGGGCGACCTGCGCCCGGCGCTGCGCGAGGCCGGGCCGGTGGCGCCGCGCATGGCGCGGCTGCTGGCGGTCGCCGAGCCGGTGGCGCTGCGCGCGCGCCCGGCGGTGGGCGACCTGCGCCGGCTGGTGGCCGACCTCGTGCCCGCGCTGCGGCGGCTGCCGGCGCTGGAGCGGGCGGCCGTCCCCGCCGTGGTCTCGGCCGCGCGGGCGCTGGAGGGCGCGGCGCCGGTGGTGGCCGCCGCCCGCCCCTATGTGCCTGACCTGGTGAGCGGCCTGCTGAACGGGTTCGGCGGGGCGACCGGCGGCTACTACGACGCCAACGGCCACTACGCGCGGATCTCCTTCCAGGGCGGGCCGTACTCCTTCGATCAGGCCGGCTCCCTGGTCCCGGTGCCACCGGCGGACGGCAGCCTGGCGGGGTACCGCAAGGGCGTCTTCGCGCGCTGTCCGGGCGGCGCCGCGGCGCCCGCGCCCGACCGCTCCAACCCGTACACGCCGCCCGAGGCGCCGTGCAAGCGGGGAGACTCGCCGTGAGGCGGCTCGCCACCCTGGGAGTGCTGGTCGCGGCCGGGGCCGTCGCGCTCGCCGGGTCCGGCGCCGGGGGCGACGGCGGCGGGACGTACCGCGTCGACGCGATCTTCGACAACGCGGCGAACCTGATCCCCGGCCAGGACGTCAAGGTCGCGGGCGCCAAGGTCGGGAGCGTGGTCGGCCTGCGGGTCACGCGCGAGCGCAAGGCGCGGGTGCAGATGGAGGTGGACACGCGCTTCGCGCCCTTCCGCTCGGACGCCGACTGCACGATCCAGCCCCAGTCGCTGATCGGGGAGAAGTTCGTCCAGTGCGCGCCCGGGACGCCCGCCGGCCGCCGGCTGGAGGCGCAGGGCGGCGAGGCCCCCACGGTCCCGCTGTCGCGCACCCACTCCCCCGTGGACCTGGACCTGGTGTTCGGCGCCCTGCGCCTGCCGGTCCGCCAGCGTCTGGCCCTGCTGGTCAACGAGCTGGGCACCGGCCTGGCGGGGCGCGGGGACGACCTCAACGCCGCGATCCGCCGGGCCAACCCGGCGCTGGCCGAGGCCAACCGCGTCCTGGCCATCCTGGACCGCGACCGCGCGCGCCTGGGCCGGCTGGTGGAGGACTCCGACGCGGTCATCGCCCAGCTCGCAGCGCGGCGCGACCGCGTGCCCGCCTTCGTGCGCCGCGCGGCGGCGGTGGCGTCCGAGACGGCGGCGCGGCGCGGCCGCCTGGCGGAGGCCGTCGGCCGCCTGCCCGCCGCGCTGGCGGAGGCCCAGCCCACGCTGCGCCGCCTGCGCGAGCTGTCGGACGCCGGCACGCCGGTGGCGATCGACCTGCGGACCGCGGCGCCCCAGGTCACGCGCCTGGTCCGCGACCTCGCGCCGCTGGCCCGGGCCGCCCGTCCCGCCCTGGACCGCGTCGGCGCGGCGGCCCAGACCGGCACGTCGGCGGTGCGCGCCGGCCGGCGCGTGGTGGCGCGGCTGCGCACGTTCGCCGTGGCGGCCCGGCCCGCGGGGGCGATGGTGTCCCAGCTGTTCGCCTCGCTGCGCGACCGCGGCGTGGTCGAGGGCCTGCAGACCTTCGTCTACTACGCCGCCGCCGCGACCTCGCGCTTCGACTCGGTCAGCCATCTGCTTCCCGCGCACGCGCTCGGCAGCCAGTGCCAGCAGTACGCCACCACGCCGGACCCGCTGTGCAGCGCGAAGTTCAACGCCACCCAGGCGGCCGCGAGCGCCCGCGCGCGGCGTCCGGGGCGGCGCGCCGCCGGCCGGGTCCCGCTGGCCCCGGGCAGCCCAGCCCCGGCCGCCGCCACACCCGCGGCGCCGGCGCCCGCCGCTCCGAGCCGCCCGGGCGCCGGACCGCTGCCGCAGCTCCCGGGCCTGCCCCCGGCGCCGCAGGTCCCGCAGGCCATCCAGGACCTCCTCCAGTACCTGCTGCGATGAGGCCGCGCGCGCAGAGCGAGCTGTTCGGCAACCCGATCCTGATCGGCGCGGTCACCGTGCTGGTGGCCGCGGTCGGGCTGCTGCTGGCCTACAACGCCAACAACGGGCTGCCCTTCGTCCCCACCTACGACATCACCGCCCGAGTGCCGGACGCGGCCGAGCTCACCGCCGGCAACGAGGTGCGGATCGGCGGCAAGCGGGTGGGCACGATCGTCGGGATCGACGCGCGCCAGGCCCGCGACGGCACCCCGGCCGCGACCCTGCACCTCAAGCTCGACCGCTACATCCAGGAGCTGCCCGCCGACAGCCGGGCCACCGTCCGCCCCCGCTCCACGCTGGGGCTGAAGTACCTCGAGCTCCAGCCCGGCCGCGCGCGCCGCGGCATCCCGCCCGGCGGCGAGCTCCCGCTGCGCCAGGCCAACCCGATCGTCGAGCTCGACGAGGTGGTCAACACGCTCGACGCGCCCACGCGGCGCGGGCTGGCGGGGGTGGTGACGGAGCTGGGCGGGGGTCTGGCGGGCCGCGGCGCCGACGTCAACCGGGCCCTGGAGGGCGCGCCCGCCTTCCTCTCCGCCCTGGAGCCGGTCGCGCGCAACCTGCGCCTCGCGCGCACCGACCTGCGGGGCCTGGTGGCCGGGCTGTCGTCCGCGGCCGCCGCGGTGGCTCCGGTGTCCGCACGGCTGGGCAGCCTGGTGGACGGCGCCGCGGTCACCCTGGCGGCGATCTCCTCCACCGGCGGCGCGCTCGGGGCGAGCATCGACGAGGCGCCCGCCACCGAGGCGGTGGCCACCCGCGCCGCGCGCCGTGCCCGCCCGGTGCTGGCCGACGGCGCGGCGCTGCTGCGCGACCTGGGCCCCGCGGCGGCGATCCTCCCGCGCGCGGCACGCAACGTGGCCGGGGCGGTGGAGGCCGGGACGCCGGTCCTGCGCCGGGCCACCGCGCTCGGCGACCGCCTGGGGGAGACGCTGGCCGCGCTGGACGACCTGTTCCGCGATCCGGCCACCGACGGCGCCGTCCGCAAGCTCACGACCGTCGTGGTCTCCCTGCAGCCGACGCTGCGCCACCTCATCCCGTTCCAGGTGCAGTGCAACTACCTCGGCGTGTGGACCCGCAACGCGTCGTCCGCGATCAGCGAGGGCGACGCCAACGGCACCTGGTTCCGCTTCTTCGCGGTGGTCGCGCTGGACGAGATGCTGCAGCGTCCCGACCCCGCGCCCGAGCTGCACGTGAACCCCTATCCCGACACCGGGCAGGGCGGGCAGTGCGAGGCGGGCAACGAGATCTGGCTGCCGGGTCGCCGGATCGGGCCCGCGCCCGGCCGCCAGCCCGGCGTGACCCAGTCCACGTCGCCGGGGACGGTGATCCCGTGAGGCGCCGCCGCCGGCGTGGGATGAGCCTGCATGCCGCCGGCGCCGTGGCGATCGCGATCGTCTGCGTTGTCACCTACCTCGGCTTCGCCAAGCGCCTGCCCTGGGCGGGCGACTGGGAGATCCGCGCCGTGTTCAGCTCCGCCAACGAGCTGCACTCCAACTCCCCGGTGCGGGTTGCCGGGGTGGACGTGGGACGGGTCACCGGCGTGGAGCGCGGCCCGGGCGGCACCACGGTGGTCACGATGGCGATCGACGAAGAGGGGCGTCCGCTGCACACCGACGCCACGGCCAAGATCCGCCCGCGGATCTTCCTGGAGGGCAACTTCTTCGTCGACCTGCGGCCCGGGACGCCGGGCGGCGCGACGCTGGACGAGGGCGGCGTCATCCCCCTGTCCCAGACCGCGATCCCGGTGCAGCTGGACGAGGTCCTGGCCACGCTGAACTCCTCCACGCGCGACCAGCTGCAGGACGTGGTGCGCGAGTACGCGACGGCGCTGGAGGGCGGCGGCGCGCGGGCGCTGAACCGCGGCTACGCGGACTGGGCGGGCGCCTTCCAGGGGACGGCCGCCACCGCCGAGGCGGTGCGCGGGCCGGCGCCGCACGACCTCTCGCAGCTGGTCGCCGCCGCCGGCGCGGTGTCCGCCACGCTGGCGCAGCGCCGCACCGAGCTGGCCGGCCTCATCAGCGGGTTCAACACCACCTTGGGCGCACTGGCCGATCGCCGGGCCGAGGTGGGCGCGAGCGTCCGCGGGCTGGCCGGCCTGCTGCGCGCGTCGCCGGACGCCCTGCGGGCGGTGGACGATGCCGTTCCCAGCCTGCGTCGCTTCACCGCGCAGCTGCGCCCGAGTCTGCGCGCCGCCCCGGCCACCATCGACCTGGCGGTCCCCCTGCTAGTCCAGCTGCGCGGCCTGCTCAGCCCCGGCGAGGTTCCGGCGCTGGTGGCCGACCTGCGGCCGGCCGTGCGCACGCTGGCGGGGATCGAGCCGCGCCTGGGCGCCCTGTTCGACCTGGTCACCCCCGTCACCGAGTGCGTGCGGCGCAACGCGCTGCCCACGCTCACCTCCACGCTCCAGGACGACCACCTGACCACCGGGCAGCCGGCCTGGCAGGAGCTGCTGCACGGGATGGTGGGGCTGGCGAGCGCCTCGCAGAACTTCGACGGCAACGGCCCGTCGGTCCGCTACCACGGCGGCTACGGCGACCAGCTCTTCTCCACCGGCAGCGTGCCCGGGCTGGGGACGCTGTTCGGGCTGTCCTCCCAGCCGCTGGTCGGGTCGCGCCCCGCCTGGCCCGGCCCCGGGCGCCAGCCGCCGTTCCGCCCCGACGTGGCGTGCTCGACCCAGGCGCCGCCGAACCTGGCCGCGCCGGCCCGCGCTCCCGTGTCGGCCTCCCGGGCCGGGCGCCTCGCGCCGCTGTCCCCCGCCTCGCGCGCGCTCGCGCGCCGGGTCATGACGAAGCGGGCGCCGCGATGAGCTTCGCCAGCCAGCTGCGCCGTTACCGGGTCGAGCTGCTGGCCGTGCTGGCGATCGTGGCCGTCTCGCTGCCCGTCGGCGCCTACATCGTCGACCACCAGCGCCTGCGCTTCCCCTGGGAGCGCGCGTACACCGTCCGCGCGGAGTTCTCCTCCGCCCAGGCCGTGACGCCCGGCCAGGGCCAGAACGTGACCGTGGCCGGCGTGACCGTGGGTGAGATCACCAGCGTCCAGCTGCGCGACGGCCGGGCGGTGGTGGAGATGGACATGAGCCCCGACCAGCTGCCCGCCGTCTACGCCGACGCCCGCATGCTGCTGCGGCCCAAGACCGGCCTCAACGACATGTCGATCGAGCTGGACCCGGGGACGCCGGCGGCCGGGCACCTGCGCGAGGACCAGGTCCTCCCGGCGGCGCGCACGACGCCCAACGTCAACCCGGACGAGGTCCTGGCCGCGCTGGACGGCGACACCCGCGCCTACCTGGCCACCCTGCTCAACGCGGGCGGGCGCGGGCTGCACGGCCGCGGCGCCGACCTGCGGGCGGTGCTGCGCGCCTCGGCGCCCACGCTGGCCCACACCCGCCGCGTGACCGCCGTGCTGGCCGACCGCCGGATCAAGCTGCGCCGGCTGATCGGCAACCTGCGCGTCCTCTCCGAGGCCGTGGCCGCGCAGGACGGCGACCTGGGCCGCCTGGTGGGCGCCGGCGACGCGACCTTCGCCGCGCTGGCCTCCCAGGAGGGCGCGCTGCGCGAGTCGCTGCGCCGGCTGCCGGGGACCCTGGGCGAGGCCGAGGCCGCGCTGCGCTCCACCGGGCGCTTCGCCGCGCGCCTGCGCCCGGCGCTGGACGCGCTGGGCCCGGCCACCCGCCTGCTGCCCGGCGCGCTGGTCGACGTGCGCCCGCTGCTGCGCGACGGCGAGCCGGTCCTGCGCCGGCAGATCCGCCCGCTGGTGCGCGCCGCGCGCCCGCTGGCCCGCGACCTCGGGCCCACGCTGGCCGATCTGCACGCGGTCACGCCGGACCTCACCAGCGCCTTCCGCGTGCTGGTCCGCGTCGTCAACGAGCTGGCCTACAACCCGCCGGGGGCGGAGGAGGGCTACCTGTTCTGGCTCGCCTGGTTCGCCCACAACGCCAACTCGATCCTCTCGATCGAGGACGCCCACGGCGTGGCCTGGCGCGGCCAGCTCGTCGGCTCCTGCTCCAGCTACCAGGACCTCCAGGCCCGCAACCCGGCGTTCGCGCTGCTGGTCGGCGTCCCGGCCTGCCCTTCGTAATGGAGACTCGCGCCCCCACACCCTCCCGGATCGCGCTGATGGCGCTGTTCGCCCTGTCGTGCTTCGGGCTGCTGCTGTACCTGTGGAGCGCGTTCGGCGGGCCGGTCCCGCTGCAGCCGCGCGGCTACCGGTTCTACGCCTCCTTCCCGGAGGCGACCCAGCTCGCCCAGCAGGCCGACGTGCGGATCTCGGGGGTGTCGGTGGGCAAGGTGGTCGCCACGAAGGCCGATGCCGGCAGCGGCCTGACCCGCGCCGAGATCCGCCTGGAGTCGCGCTACGCGCCGATCCCGCGCGACAGCCGGGCGATCCTGCGGCTCAAGACGCTGCTGGGGGAGACCTACGTGGAGCTGACGCCGGGCAGCCCGAGCGCGCCCGGCCTGCCGGAGAACGGGGAGCTGCCACGGGGCAACGTGGCGCCGACCGTGGAGCTCGACGAGGTGCTGCGCACGTTCGACCCGCCCACGCGCCGCGCGCTGCAGTCCTGGGTCCAGTCGTGGGCGCGGGCGGTGGAGGGCCGCCACCAGGACGTCTCCGATGCGCTGGGGAACCTGGCGCCCGCGGAGGAGGGGGCGACGAGCGTGCTCACGGTGCTGCACTCGCAGGAGGCTGCGGTGAGCCGGCTGGTGCGCGACGCTGGCGTCGTCTTCGGCGCGGTCGGACGCCGGCGAGAGGCGACGCAGACCCTGATCACGTCGGGGGACCGCGTGTTCGCCACCACCGCGGCGCGGGACACCGACCTGGCCGCCGCGCTGTTCGCGCTCCCCACGTTCCTGCGCGAGCTGCGCTCCACGCTGGCGGTGGCGGAGGGCGTGGCGGCCCAGGCCGCGCCGGTGCTGCGAGCGCTGCGGCCGGCGGCGCCGCGTGTCGCGCCCACGCTGCGGGCCCTGGACGCGCTGACCCCGGATGCCCGCCGCCTGTTCGCCGACGTCGACCGCGTGGTGACGCTGTCGCGCCGCGGCCTGCCGGCGGCCACCCGGATCGTGCGCGCGGCCCCCGCGCTGCTGCGCGTCCTGTGGGGGGTGGGTCGCGACCTGGTTCCGGTGGTGGACTACCTCGGCCGCTACCGCAGCGAGGTGACGACGATGTTCGCCAACGTCGCCGCCGCCAGCCAGGCGTCGCTCCCGGGCGCCAGCGGCAAGCGGATCCACTACCTGCGGACCCTCATCCCCTTCACCAACGAGGCCCAGGCCGACCAGTCCCAGCGGCTGCCCTCCAACCGCCACAACCCGTACCTCGCGCCGCGGGCGCTGGACCGCCTGGCCAGCGGCCTGCAGGCCTTCGACTGCGCGAACCTGAGCAATCCGCAGCGCGTCCCGGTGCTGGGCCCCGGAGCCCCGCCCTGCCTGGTGCAGGCGCCCTTCGAGTTCCAGGGCCGGCGAACCAGCTTCCCGCAGGTGCGGCGCGACGCGCCGTAGCGGGCGCGAACAGCGGGCATCGAGGGGGTGAGCAGCCGACCGCGCGGCGTCTCCGGGCCGGATTTCTCAGCCACTGTCCTACTTAAGCGTCGGATACCGACCTCTAGGCAGGACACTTCCGCCACTCCCGCCCCGGACCCAACCCCTCGATGCCGCTGTTTTTCGAGCCCTAGCCCCGCAGCGAGACCGGCGCGTCCACGAACGTCGTGATCCGCTGGATCTCGGCGACCCGCTCGCGGATCTCCTCCGCGGTCAGGCGGGCCACGCGCTCGGTGCCGAACTCCGACACGTTGAAGGAGGCCAGCGCCGTCCCGTAGGCCATGGCGCGGCGCAGCAGGTCGCTGTCCAGCTCGGCCTCGGGGTGCGCCGCGAGGTAGCCGACGAAGCCGCCGGCGAAGGAGTCGCCGGCCCCGGTGGGGTCGACCACGTCCTCCAGCGGGAAGGCCGGAAGCGCGAAGAACTCGTCGCCGTGGAACAGCGCCGCGCCGTACTCGCCCTGCTTGGCCACCACGAGCTTCGGCCCCCAGGACATGACCTCGCGCGCCGCGCGCACCAGGTTGGGCTGCTCGGTGAGCATCCG
This sequence comes from Solirubrobacteraceae bacterium, assembly GCA_033855845.1. Classification (GTDB taxonomy): domain Bacteria; phylum Actinomycetota; class Thermoleophilia; order Solirubrobacterales; family Solirubrobacteraceae; genus AC-38. The sequence continues at coordinate 16,181 of JAWVFR010000119.1, read as the reverse complement.
CAGCTCGGCGTCGTTGAGCAGCAGCCCGTCCACTCCGCGGATGGTGTCGATCAGCGAGTCGCGCGCGATCTCGATCCACAGGTTCATCGAGTCCATGGCCACGAACCTCGCCCGCTCGCACTGGGCGCGCACCTCGCGCTGAAGGTCGGGCTGGATGTTGGCCAGGAACAGGACGTCGGACTCGCGCGAGGCCGGGGACAGCTTGGGCGCGAAGTCACCGAAGACGTTGAGCTGCGTGTCGTCGGTGTGGGCGGTGTTCAGGTCGTACTCGTAGTGCCCGCGCCAGAAGAACGTCTTGCCTCCCGGGACGACCTCGATGTCCTCCACGTTCACCCCGCGGTCGGTGAGGACCGCGCGCTCGGCGTCGCCGAAGTCCTCGCCGACCGGGCCCACCACGCGGACCTCGTCGAAGAAGGACGCGGCCAGCGAGAAGTGCACCGCGGAGCCGCCGAGCATCCGCTCGCGCTCGCCCCAGGGCGTCTTCACCGCGTCGAACGCGATCGATCCCACCACGGTCAGGCTCATGAGGGCGGGGAGGATAGGGCGCCCGTGCGCCGCGCGTCGACGTACGCGAAGTCGCGTACGTCCCTCTGGCGCGGTGGGCGCGCCGTTGGTAGCGTCGCGCCGTGGGCTCCCCTGCACGGATCGCGGTGGTCCTTCTCCTCTCGGGATCGGCGGCGTTGTCGAGCTCTGCCGCGCAAGCGAGCGAGCGGGCGATCGGCGGGTCGCTCTCGGCCGTGTCGCGGACCAACACCGCGCGCTGCGCCCAGTGCGGGCCCGGAGGGACGCCGATGGACATCACGAGCTGCGAGTACGAGGCCATCGTCCAGTTCCCCGACATCCGCGGCGCGCTGTCCTACCAGGTGGTGGTCCACGACAGCCATCCGGCCTACAACAAGGACCGCCCCTTCACCGGCCCGCCGTTCTACGACAACCAGGACGGATGGCACACGCCGTCCGGGATGCACTGGTTCGGCCTCTCCGGCGCCGCGGGACCCAACTGCGACGGCATCGGGGCCGAGGTGGCCCGGTATCAGCTGCGCAAGGTGGTCGCGGTCTTCGACTCCAAGCCGCGGATCTTCGGCAGCGTGGCGGATGCGGACGGCAAGCCGGTGCCCGGCGCCAGGATCTCGATCAGCGGTGTCTCGAGCCACTCGGCGGTCACCGGTCCCGCGGGCATCTACAGCGTCGTGGTCCGCAAGGGCCGCCACCAGGTCCGCGCGCCGGCCGGTTTCTGCGTCGTGGGGGTCCAGCCGTGCACGCCGGTCAAGAGCCTCAACGTCAGCGGCGCCGAGTCCGTGAACTTCCTGCGGCGCAGCCCGCCGCTGATCGTCCGGGGCACGGTTCGCGACGAGTTCCGCCGGGGTCTCGGAGGGATCCGGATGAGCCTGGCGGGGCCCGAGTCGAACACCGTCTTCACCGACGCCGGCGGCCGCTACGAGCTGCGGGTGGGCAAGCCGGGGACCTATCAGCTGACCGGGACGGCGGTGGGCCGCGGCGGCGGGCCCTACCAGCGCTACTACATCGTTCGCAACGGAGCCGCGACCGAGGGCACGGCGGCGGACGTCACGCTCAACACCGGGACCAGCCCCGTCCCGGTGGACTGGGAGCTCGACCGCCGCCTGCAGTTCAGCCTGACCGCCAACGACCCCGCGCGCGCCGACGGGTTCTCGCGCACGGTGGCCACGGTCCGGGCGCTCACGCAGCGCGGGGATCCCGCGCCGGGCGTGGAGCTGAGGATCTTCCCGCCCGCGGACGCCGTGCCCCGAGCGGTCATCTGCACCACCGGCGCCGGGTCGCACCCGCTGTGGCCGAGCCTGAACTCCGACGGCTCGGTCTCGCCGGCCGGCTTCCCGCTGGGGCCCGACTCGACCACCGACGTCCGGGGCGAGGTCAGCTTCCGGATCTTCCCCGGGACCGACCCGCGACCGTTCACGATCAACGGCTCGCGCCGCACCAACGACAGCCGCGCGCTGTCGACGTTCTCCCAGAGCATCCCCTTCGTGGGCACGAGGTCGCGCGGGTTCAACCGCGAGCAGCTGGCGCGAGCCCTGTTCGAGGGGAACGTCGGGGCCAGCTTCTTCGGCGACCAGTCGGTGGTGTTCGAGACGCTCGCGGTGCGTCAGCGCAGCGACAGCGACTCGCTGTCGGGGATCGACGCGGTGCCGGTCTTCACCGCCAGCTCGAACCGGCGGGGGATCCTCTTCTACACCCGCGGCGCGGTGCCCCCGCACTCGCCCGGAAGCCCGAGGGTGATCGGTGCGACCGATACCGGCTTCGTGCTGGAGAACTCGCTGCTGCAGCGGATCTCGGGGACCCCCACCCTGCCGACGCTGCGGGAGTGGGCGCGCGGCGAGTCGGTGGTGGTCGACGGGGCCGACGGCCGGACCTTCCTGGGTTGGCCGCTCCCGACCACGGCCGGCGGCGGCCTGGGCACCTGCATCGCCAACGGGATCCGCGGTGAGCGCTACGTGTACGGGGCACACTCTCCGGTCCGGCTCCTGTTGCGCGACCGCCGCGGCCGCACGTTGGGAACGGACGCCAAGGGCAAGCGGCACAACACCGCCCCCGGCAACGCCTTCCGTATCGGTACGACGTCGTACGTGATCGCCCCCGCCGGCGCCTACAACCTGACCGTGACCGGGACGGGCTCGGGCCCGGTGACGCTCGAGGCGCGCCGCGGCGGCGCCACGAGCATCGCGCGGTTCACGGCGCGCAAGGGCGCGAGCGTCGCGCTCAACGTCTCCAATGGCGCGCTGCCCCGGCGGTTCAGGTTCGCCGGGCAGAGCGTGCGGTCGGTGGCCGGGGTCCCCCTGGTCGTCTCCGGCCTGCCCAACCGCCTGCGGGCCGGACGCAAGCGCGCACTGCGCCTGGTCGTGACCGACGCCTTCGGGCGCCGGGTGCCCCTCGCCACGCTGACCGTGACTGGGGCGGCCGGCTCGCTCCGGAGCGTCGCGGACGGGAAGGGGCGGATCCGCACGACGCTGCCGGCGCCGCGACGCGGCGTGGTGACGTTCGTCGTCAGCGCCGCCGACCTGCTGCCCGTCCGGTGGCAGGCGCGGGCCGCCCCGTAGCTTGGGCTAGCCTCCCCTCGCGATGCGCGCGATCCAGATCCGCGAGTTCGGCGGCCCCGAGGTGCTGGAACTGCTGGACCTCCCGACGCCCGAGCCGGGCGACGGCGAGGTGCTCATCCGGGTGAGCCGGGTGGGGATGAACTACGCCGACACCCACCAGCGCCAGAACGACTACCTGGCGAAGTACGAGCTGCCGCTGATCCCCGGAGGTGAGGTGGCGGGCGTGCGCGAGGACACCGGGGAGCGCGTGGTGGCGCTGACCGGACTGGGCGGCTACGCCGAGTACGCGACGGCGCCCGAGGCGCTGACCTTCCCCATCCCCGAGGGCGTGGACGACGGGACCGCGCTGGCCCTGATCGTCCAGGGCCTGACCGCCTGGCACCTGTACCGCACGTGCGCCCACGTGCAGCCCGGCGAATCCGTGCTGGTCCACGCGGCCGCCGGCGGGGTCGGGTCCCTGGCCGTCCAGCTGGGCAAGCCGATGGGCGCGGGGCGCGTGATCGCCTCGGCCTCCACGCCGGAGAAGCGCGAGCTGGCCCTGGAGCTCGGCGCCGACGCGGCCATCGACGTCGACCCGGAGGGCATGAAGGAGCGCATCGAGGAGGCCAACGGCGGCGCCAAGGTCGACGCGGTGTTCGAGATGGTGGGAGGGGAGACCTTCGACCAGTCGCTGGCCGCGCTGGCCCCGTTCGGGCGCCTGGTCGCCTACGGCATCGCCTCCCGCCAGCCCAACACCGTCCAGTCCGGGGCGCTGATGCGCAAGTCGCGCGCGGTGGTCGGCTTCTGGCTTATGCACTGCATCGGGCGGCCCGAGATGCTCGACGAGGCGCTGGCCGACCTGTTCGAGCGCGTGCGCCGCGGCGAGCTGCGCGCCCACGTGGGTGCCACCTACCCGCTGACGGACGCGGCCCGGGCGCAGGTGGACATCGCGGAGCGGCGGACCACCGGCAAGGTCCTGCTGGACCCCTCCCTCTAAGCTCACTCGCCGACATGACCTCCTTCGCCGACCTCGGCCTCTCCGAGCCGCTCATGCAAGCCCTGCGCGACGTGGGCTACGAGTCGCCGAGCCCGATCCAGGTCCAGGGCATCCCGCCGCTGCTCGAGGGACGCGACGTGATCGGGCAGGCCCAGACGGGCAGCGGCAAGACCGCGGCCTTCGGCCTTCCCCTCCTGGAGTACGTGGATCCCGAGGACCGCGAAGTGCAGGCCCTCGTCCTCACGCCCACCCGGGAGCTGTGCATCCAGGTCACCCAGGCCCTGCGCACCTACGGGGCGCGCAAGGGCGTGGACGTGGTCGCCGTGTTCGGCGGAGCGCCGATCCGCACCCAGCAGGCGCAGCTGCGCGCCGGGGGGCACATCGTGGTCGGGACCGTGGGCCGCGTGAAGGACCTCATCTCGCGCCACTCGCTGATGCTGCACTCCACGCGCTTCGTCGTCCTGGACGAGGCCGACGAGATGCTGGACCTCGGCTTCTTGGAGGACGTGGAGAAGATCCTCGCCCTCACGCCCGGCTCGCGCCAGACGGCCCTGTTCAGCGCGACGATGCCGACGGAGATCCGCCGCCTGGCCGAGAAGTACCTGCTGGACCCCGTGACCGTGAAGGTCAAGGCCCAGCACCTCACGGTGGACACGGTGGAGCAGTTCGCGCTGGAGGTGGCGACGCGCGACAAGGACGCCGCGCTGGAGCGCGTCCTGGACGCCGAGCGCCCCGACCAGGCCATCGTGTTCACGCGGACCAAGATCCGCTGCGACCAGCTCTACAAGCGCCTGCGCGACCGGGGCATGGACGTCAAGGCCCTGCACGGCGACATGAGCCAGGGCTCGCGCGACGGCGTGATGATCTCCTTCAAGAGCGGCCGGCTGCCGCTGCTGGTGGCCACCGACGTCGCCGCCCGCGGCCTGGACATCTCGGGCATCACCCACATCATCAACTTCGACGTGCCCACGTCCCCGGACGTCTACGTGCACCGGATCGGGCGCACCGGCCGGGTGGGTCGCAGCGGCCGCGCCATCACGTTCTTCGAGCCGCGCCAGAAGCGCGACATCGAGGCCATCGAGCGCAACGCGGGCATCAAGATCTCACCCTGGGAGCCGGGCGCCCACGTGGAGCCGGCCAAGGTGGAGGAGAAGCCGCGCCGCCACGAGAAGCCGCACGTCGCGCGCAATGGCGACGAGCCGCACGCCAAGCTGATCGTCAACGCCGGCCGCGCGGCGGGGCTGGAGCCGGCCGACCTGGTCAGCGCCGTCACCGCCGGCGCGGGCCTGGACGGCGAGGCCGTGCGCAACGTGCGCCTGCTGGACCGCTTCTCCTTCCTGGAGGTCCCGGAGGGCGAGGCCGACCGCGTGATCGAGCAGGTCGGCGGCCGCACCGTCCGCGGGACCACGCTGCGCCTCGAGCGCGCCCGCGGGTAGCCTGCCGCCATGTCCACTGCCACGCTGCACACCAACGCGGGCCCCATCGAGGTCGAGCTCTTCGACGAGGACGCCCCCAAGACGGTCGAGAACTTCCGCAAGCTGTCGGGCGACGGGTTCTACGACGGGGTGATCTTCCACCGCGTCATCAAGGACTTCATGATCCAGGGCGGCGATCCCGACGGGACCGGCACCGGCGGCCCCGGCTACACCTTCGAGGACGAGTTCAACCAGCACAAGATCGTCCGCGGGGCGCTGGCCATGGCCAACGCCGGGCCCAACACCAACGGCTCGCAGTTCTTCATCGTCACCACCGACGCCGCCCCGTGGCTGGACGGCAAGCACACGGTGTTCGGCCAGGTCACGTCCGGCATGGACACCGTCGACGCGATCGAGAACACCGCCACCGGCGCGGGCGACCGCCCGGTGGACGAGCAGCGCATCGAGCGCGTCGAGCTCGGCGACCAGCCATAGAGCCTGATACCGCCGAGATCACGGAGCTGCCACGACGATCACCGCTGCGACGTCCTCGTCGGCATGGCCGTCGGCCATCGCCTGTTGCCAGCGTCGCGATATCGCCTCGGTGATCGGGAGCTCCAGGCCACGCTCGCGAGCGGCATCGAGCGCCAGTCCCACGTCCTTGAACGCCAGGCGCAGGGCGAAGCCCGGGGCGAGCTCGCCGGCGAGCGCCGCGCGCGCCTTGGCCACGGCATATGGCGATCCCAGCGGTCCGTCGTCGATCGCCTCGAGGAAGAGCTGCGGATCAAGCCCGAGTGCCTCGGCCAGAGCGATCGTTTCAGCAACTCCCTCGGTCAGGGAGGCGAGCCAGTCGTTGAGGACGAGCTTCAGCCGGGTCCCGTTTCCGGCCGGTCCCAGCCAGAGCGTCTTGCGGCCGATCGCGTCGAAGATCGGCTGCAGCTGCGCCCGGGTGCCTTCCGGGCCGGAGGCCAGCACGATCAGCTGGCCCTCCCGGGCCGGCCCGTCGCTGCCGGAGACCGGCGCGTCGACGAACTCGACGTCCTCCTCGGTCGCACGGGTGGCCAGCCGTTCCGTCCATTCGACGCCTATCGTCGCCATCTGGACCCACGTCGACCCCGGCCGCAGCGACGCCAGGGCGCCTTCGCGACCGGTCATCGCCTCGTTGACCGCATCGCCGTCCGCCAGCATCGTCAGGACCACATTGGCACCCTCGGCCGCCTCGGCCGGCGGGGACGCGAGCCTGGCGCCGTCGGCGGCCAGGGGCGCTGCCCTCTCCGCGGTGCGGTTCCATACCGACACCTCGAAGCCGGCCGCGAGCAGGTTGCGGGCGATCGGCGCACCCATCCGGCCCGTCCCCAGCACTGCTATGGCCGGTCGGCCGGGGTCGTGTCTCGACGGACCTGGCATCGCTCCTCCTAACCCGTGAAGACGCTGGTCTCGGTGCTCAGACGGCCCATCTCGGGATATGGCCCCGCGACCGCGGCCGAGCCGGCCATGATGCGGTCGATCCGCTCCAGGTCGGCCTCGCTCAGGCGCAGCTGGGCCGCCGCTACGCCCTCCTCGATGTGCCTGGGGCTGCGCGCGCCGACGATGGCGACGTGAACGGCCGGGTTGGCCAGCGTCCAGGCGACCGCCAGCTGAGCGACTGAGGTGCCGAGCTCATCGGCGGCAAGGCGCCCCAATTCACCGACCACCTCGAGGTTGCGCCGGAAGGCCTCGCCCTCGAACACGGAGCTATGGCTGCGCCAGTCGTCGGCGGCGAACGTCGTGTGCTCGTTCATGCCGCCGGTCAGCAGCCCGTGGGCGAGCGGCCCGTAGACGAGAACCCCGATGTCGTGCTCGCGTGCGTAGGGAAGCGCTTCGGCCTCGACGTCGCGGCGGAACAGGTGATACGGCGGCTGCAGTGTCTCCACCGGCCGGATGCGCGCGAACTCGGCCATCTGGGCCGCGTCGTAGTTGGAGACCCCGAGGTGCCGGATCTTCCCCTCCTGGACGAGCTCCTCGAGCGCCGCGGCCGTCGCGGCGAAAGGGACGTCGGGGTCCGGCCAGTGCACCTGGTAGATGTCGATGTAATCGACCCGGAGCGAACGTAGGCTGTCCTCGAGTCCGCTGCGCAGGAAGTCGGGGCTCGCGTCGCGGACCAGGCCGTCGTCGGTCATACGCAAGCCGCCCTTGGTCGCGATCACGACCTCGTCGCGGCGCTTGTCGAGATCGTCGCGCAGAGCCCGTCCGAGCAGCTGCTCGGAGGCGCCGAACCCGTAGCCCTGGGCGGTGTCGAAGAGGTTGACACCCAGCTCACGGGCCTGGCGGATCGCGGCGATCGCCTTCCGCTCGTCGAACTCTCCCCATTCGCCTCCCAGTTGCCAGGTCCCGAAGGCGATGGGATAGACCTCGAGGCCGGTCATTCCGAGTGTGACGGTGGTCATGAAGTTCTCCAATCGACACGTTTCAGTCGCCCGAAGTGAGATAGGGCGGGATCGTCTCCCGTCCAGGCCCGGCGCGCGGGCTCAAGATCGGGCGGGAGGCGTCCGAACACAACAGCATGCGCGCACGCAGGACGATCATGGCTGCCTTCCTCGTCGTGGCGGCCGTGGTCAGCGCCGCCGCGGTGGCCCACGCCCGCAGCGCTCCGCCGGACACGGCGGTCGGCGTGGCCGAGCGGGAGTTCCGCATCGGCGTCTACCGGCCCTCGGTCCCGGCCGGCGCGGTCCGCCTGAACGTCACCAACTTCGGCGAGGACGCGCATGACCTGGCCGTGATGGCGCCGGGCGGGCGCCTGCTCGCGCTGTCGCCGGAGATCGGCTCGGGCCGCCGCCACCGGCTGTCGGTGCGCCTGACCCGGCCCGGCGTCTACCGCCTGCTCTGCACCAAGCTCGACCACGCCGCGCGCGGCATGCGCGCGACCGTGCGGGTCCTGGCGCCCCGCCGATGAACGCCGTCGCCGTCAAGGAGGCCGTGGACGTCGTCGCCCGCCCCGCCGCGCGCGCCGCGGCCCGCCCCAGGCCGCGCCCGGCCCCCAAGCGCCGCCCGGCCGCGCGCCGCGCCCCGGCCGGCTCCGGCCCGTGGACCGAGGCCCACGTGCGCCGCCTGTTCTGGCGCGCCGGCTTCGGGGCGCGCCCCGACGAGGCGGCCGAGTGGGCCCGGCGCGGGCGCGACGCCACGCTGCGCTGGGTCCTGGACGGCGGTCCGAAGGGCGCCGCCCTGGTCGGCAACGCGCCCGGCGCCGGCGGCCACCCGCTGGACCCGGGCAACGAGTGGGGCCACGACGGGCTGTGGTGGCTGGACCGGATGGTCCGCTCCCAGCGCCCGCTGGTGGAGAAGATGACGCTGTTCTGGCACGACCACTTCGCGACCAACGACCAGGACACGCCCCTGATGCTGCGCCAGAACGAGACCTTCCGGCGTCACGCGCTGGGCTCGTTCCCGCAGCTGCTGCGCGCGGTGACGCTGGACCCGGCCATGCAGCTGTTCCTCTCCCTGGCCGACTCCTCCAAGGACTCCCCCAACGAGAACTACGCGCGCGAGCTGATGGAGCTGTTCACCCTGGGCAAGGGCTACTCGGAGAACGACGTCCGCCAGGCGGCCCGCGCGCTGACCGGCTTCAAGGCCAAGTGGACCGACAGCGGCTTCAAGGGCATCTCCTACGACCGCGAGCGCCACGACGGCGGCGTCAAGCGGATCTTCGGTAAGCGCGGGCGCTTCGCCTGGCCCCAGGTGCTGGACCTGGTGGTCGCCCATCCCAACCACGCGCCGTACCTGACCGGCAAGCTGTGGAGCTTCTTCGTCGCCGAGCCGCCGTCGCGCGCCACGGTGCGCGGGCTGGCCGCGACCTACCGCCGCGCGGGCTACCGGATCAAGCCGGTGGTGGCGGAGATCCTGGGCCACTCCGCCCTGTACCGCAACCTCGACGCGCCCGACCTGGTCAAGTCGCCCGCGGTCTTCACGGCGGGCAGCCTGCGCACCAACGGGCTGCCCGTCACCTCCGAGGCCCTGACCTGGCTGATGGACGGCATGGGCCAGCGACTGTTCGACCCGCCCTCGGTCGCCGGGTGGGACTGGGGCCCGGCGTGGATGTCCTCGAATTCCATGCACATCCGCTTCGAATGGGGCAACCGGCTGATCGAGGAGGGCGTGCTCGGCGTCCGCACGGGGACGACGCAGCCCCCCGCGGGCCCGGCCGAGGCCCTGGAGCAGGCGCTGGCGGCCACCGGACGCCCCTGGATCTCCGGCGCCACGCGCGCGCACCTGCTCGAGATGGCCGGCCGCTACTTCGACGACATAAAGCCCAACGCCCGCCCCCAGCGGCGGATCGAGCGCGCGGACATGCTCCAGCGCTCGCTGCGCCTGATCCTGCTGGCCGGGCCCGACGCCCAACTCCACTGACATGAGAAACGCCCACCGCGCCTGCGACGACTTCCGCCAGACCAGCGCCGCCCAGCGCAACCGCTGGTTGGAGCCCTCCCTCACCCGCCGCCAGATCCTGATGCGCGGCATCGGCGCCGGCCTGGCCGTGTACGCCTCCCAGGCGATGCCCTTCGCGCGCATCCTGGAGGCGGCCGAGGCCCAGGCCGCGACCGCGCCCAACGCGCCGGTGCTGGTCTCCGTGTTCCTGCCCGGCGGGCTGGACCTGCTGAGCGCGCTGCCGCCGCTGGGGCAGTACGGCCGCTACGTCGACCTGCGCGGCGGCGTGAAGGTCGATGCGCCGCCGCCGCTGGGCGCCACGGGCCTGGGCATCCATCCCTCCCTGGCCAAGGGGACCAACGGCGGGATCAAGGGCCTGTTCGACGCGGGCAAGGTGGGACTGCTGCCGGGCATCGACTACGCCAACCCCGACCTCTCCCACTTCCACTCCCGCCACTTCTGGGAGACCGGGCTGATCACCCAGAACGCCGCGCCGGGCTGGATGGGACGCTGGCTGGACCGTCACGGCTCGAGCGACAACCCGCTGCAGGGACTGTCCGTGTCGCACGGGCTGTCGCCGGTCATGCGTTCCGGCCGCGCCCCCGTGGCCGCGGTCTCCAGCCCCAACGACGCGCGGCTGTGGATGCGCGACGTGTGGGGGACGGCCTACGACACCGCGATGGACACCTGGGGGCGGATCGCCTCGACCCGTCCGGGCGCGGCCGGGCCGTCGTCCGCGTACGAGGCGGCGCGCCTGGCCAAGGAGGTGGGCGACCGCCTGGCGCCCTACCGCCGCCAGAACGGCACCGACCCGCTCGCGCCCGCCGTGGCCTACCCGGCGGACAACGACTTCGCCGACCGCCTCTCCGTCCTGGGCGCGCTGATCGCCCAGCCGCTGGGCATCCGCGTGGCCACGGTGGAGGCGGGGGGCGACTTCGACACCCACGACAACCAGCCGGCCGAGCTGGAGTCCAAGCTGGGCGAGGTCTCGCAGGCCCTGTCGGCGTTCCAGGCCGACCTGGAGGCCCGCGGCGTCGCCGACCGCGTGCTGACCCTGGTGTGGTCGGAGTTCGGCCGCCGCCCCCAGGCCAACGAGTCCAACGGCACCGACCACGGCGCCGGCGGGATCGCCTGGGTCCAGGGCACCCGCGCGCGGGGCGGCGTCCACACCGACTACCCGAGCCTCACCGCCTTCGACGGGGAGGACAACCTCAAGGTCACCGTCGACTTTCGCTCGGTCTACGCCAGCCTGCTCGAGAGCTGGCTCGGCACCGGCGCCGATGAGGTCATCCCCAACTCCAGGGCCTTCCGGCGCCTGTCGCTCGTGGCCTGAGACGGCCCCTGGCTGGTCGGCCAGCCGACGCGGGATGTGGGGTAGGCTCTGCGGTCGGAGCGAGCGAGCAGAGGAGCAGGCATGGCGACGGTAGAGCAGCGTCCCGCGGGAGTCGGGAACGGGACCAAGGGCGGCACCCCCGTCGAGAATCCCGCCACCGGCGAGATGATCACGACGGTCCCTGACCTCAAGGCCAAGGACGTCCGCGAGATCGTGGCCCGCGCCCGGGCGGCGCAGCCGGCCTGGGAGGCCCTGGGCTACGAGGGCCGCGCCAAGATCCTGCTGCGCGCGCAGAAGTGGGTCATGGACAACTCCGTGCGCATCATCGACACGATCGTCGCCGAGACCGGCAAGACCTACGAGGATGCCCAGCTCGCCGAGGTCTCCTACGCCGCCAACGCCTTCGGGTTCTGGGCGAAGAACGCGCCCGAGTACCTGGCCGACGAGCGCGTCAAGTCCTCCAGCCTGTTCGTCAAGGGCGCCAAGCTCATCGTGCGCTACCAGCCGCTGGGCGTGGTCGGGGTCATCGGCCCCTGGAACTACCCGCTCACCAACTCCTTCGGGGACTGCATCCCCGCCCTGGCCGCCGGCAACGCCGCCGTCCTGAAGCCCGCCGAGAAGACGCCGCTGACCTCCCTGCTGATGGCCGAGATGCTGCGCGAGTGCGGGATGCCCGAGGATGTCTTCCAGGTCGCGACCGGCAAGGGCAGCGTCACCGGCCCGGCCCTGATCGACGAGGTCGACTTCGTGATGTTCACCGGCTCCACCGAGACCGGCAAGCGGGTCATGGCCCAGGCGGCCGAGACCCTGACCCCGGTCGGCCTGGAGCTCGGCGGCAAGGACCCGATGATCGTCCTGGCCGACGCCGACGTCGAGCGCGCGGCCAACGCCGCCGTCTTCTACGGCTTCCAGAACGGCGGGCAGACCTGCATCTCGGTCGAGCGCGTGTACGTCGAGGAGCCCGTCTACGACGAGTTCGTCTCCAAGGTCACCAAGAAGGCCCGCGCCCTGCGCCAGGGCCGCCCGTCCGGCCCCGCGTCCGTGGACGTCGGCGCGATCATCTTCGAGCCGCAGATGAAGATCATCGAGGACCACGTCAAGGACGCCGTGGACAAGGGCGCCAAGGTGCTCGCCGGCGGCCACGCCAGCACCGACAAGGGCCGCTACTTCGAGCCCACCGTGCTGGTCGACGTCGACCACACCATGAAGTGCATGACCGAGGAGACCTTCGGCCCGACGCTGCCGATCATGAAGGTCCGCGACGCCGACGAGGCCGTCAAGCTGGCCAACGACTCGCCGTTCGGCCTGGCCGGCTCCGTGTTCACCAAGGACATCGAGAAGGGCGAGCGGGTCGCGCGCGCGGTCGAGTCCGGCGCGGTGTGCGTGAACGACGCGATGCTCAACTACGCGGCGCTGGAGATCCCGATGGGCGGCTGGAAGACCTCCGGCCTCGGCGCCCGGCACGGCGCCGGGGGAATCCGCAAGTACTGCGCCCAGCAGACGCTGCTGGTCAAGCGCTTCGCGCTCAAGAAGGACCTCCACATGTTCCCCTACAGCGCGCGCAACACGAAGCTGCTGGGCCGGCTGCTGAAGTTCATGTACGGGCGCGGCAAGCGCGACTAGCGCCCGCCGCTGCTCGCTGTAGCCCTCGGCCTCGGCTCGTCCCTGCTGTGGGGGCTGGCCGACTTCGGCGGCGGGCTCCAGGCCCGCCGCCACGCGCTGCTCGCCGTCCTGCTCGTTTCCCAGGCCGCCGGCCTGGCGGGCATCGCGCTGCTGACGGCGGCCGCGGGGGGCGCGGCGCCCGCGGTCGAGGACCTGATCCCGTCGGCGCTGGGCGGGATGGCGGGGATGGTCGGGCTCGCGGCCTTCTACCGTGGCCTGGCGATCGGCACGATGAGCATCGTCGCCCCGATCGCGGCCACCGGCGCATCGGTGCCGGTGCTCGTCGGCCTCGCCTCCGGGGACCGCCCGAGCGCGGCCGTGCTGGCGGGGATCGCGGTCGCGATCGTCGGGGTCGTGCTGGCCGCGCGCGAGCAGGCGCCGGAGGGCTCGGTCGCCGCCGCCGTGGCGCGGCGCAGCGTCCTGCTCGCCCTCGGCGCCGCGCTGGGCTTCGGCGCCTTCTTCGTGGGGCTGGACGCGTCGGCCGACGCGGGCGTGCTCTGGGCCCTGCTGGCCGCGCGCATCGCGTCGTTCTCGCTGATCGCGGCGGTCGCCCTGGCGGCGCGCCCCCGCGTCCCCGCCGACCCCCGGACGCTCGCCCTCCTCGCGGGCATCGGGCTGTTCGACCTCGCCGCCAACGCGTGCTTCGCCCTCGCCACGACCGAGGGCCTGCTCAGCGTGACCTCGGTGCTCGCGTCGCTCTACCCGCTGATGACGGTCCTGCTGGCCCGGCTGGTGCTGGGGGAGCGCGTGCGCCGCATACAGGAGGTCGGGATCGCCGCCGCGGTGGTCGGCGTGGTGCTGATCGCTAGCGGAGGCTGACGCCCAGCAGCTCCTCCAGCTGCGGGATCGTCTCGGCGGCGGTCACGTGGTGGACCGTGGCCATCCCCAGCTGCGCCGCGGGCTTGAGGTTGGGCGGCAGGTCGTCCACGAAGACGCACTCCTCGGGGGGCAGGCCGATCGACTCCGCTCCCAGCGCGTAGATCTCGGGCAGCGGCTTGCGCATTCCCACCTCGCCGGAGATGACGATCCCGTCGAACAGCTCGGGAAAGCGCGCGCGGTCGTAGCGGCCCTTGCCCCAGGAGTTGGACACCAGGCCGGTCCGCACCCCGGCGCGCTTGGCGGCGGCCACCGCGCCCAGCATCTCCTCGTCGGGCCGCATCCCGGCGAACAGGCGGTCGATCAGCTGCGCGGGCTCGGCCACCCCCAGCACGGCCGCGAACAGCGGCTCGAACTCCTCCTCGCTCAGCCTGCCCTCCTCCAGCTCGAACAGCAGCCGCTGGGCCTCGGGGTCGGCGCGGAAGCGGTCGCGCACCGTGCCGGGCGCCAGGCCCTCGGCCGCGCAGAAGGCCTGGAAGGACTCGAACACGTTGGTGGTCAGCACGCCGCCGAAGTCGACCAGCAGTCCCTTCCTAGTCGCCACGGGCCGTCCCCAGCGCGCGGCGGGCGATGGCCGGGACGCCCTCGTCCAGCAGCTTGAAGAAGGGGTCGTCGGTGGTCCCGGCGAGGAGGCGCTTGTAGGAGCCTTCCAGGAAGACGGCCGACTTCCACAGGGCCAGCGTCTCGTACCAGCGCACGTCGGACATGGAGCGACCGGAGCGCTCCTCGTAGCGCGCGATCAGCTCCTGGCGCGTGGGGAAACCCTCGCGGGTGGTGACCGCGTTGAGCGCGAACAGCGGGGTGGAGTCGGCGTCGCCGGGCTCGGCGTAGGTGGCGACGAGATAGCCGAGGTCCGCCAGCGGGTCGCCGATCGTGGCCAGCTCCCAGTCGAAGATCGCCACCAGGCGCGCCGGGGTGCCCGGGGCGAACATGGTGTTGCCGAGCCGGTAGTCGCCGTGGACGATCGTGGCCGGGCCGGAGACCGGGACGTTCTCGCCCAGCCACGCGGTCGTCTGGTCCAGCTCGGGCACAGGACGGGTCGCGTTGTGCTCCCACAGCCCGGAGAAGCGCCGGACCTGGCGCTCCAGGTAGCCAGTCGGCTTGCCGTAGCCCTCCAGCCCGGCGCCCTGCCAGTCCACGGCATGGATCTCCACCAGCGCGTCGATCAGCTCCTCCGCGATGCGAGCTCGCTGCGCCGGGTCGTCCAGGCGCTGCGGGATGTCCATCGTCATCACGTCGCCCTCCACCTTCTCCATCACGTAGAAGGGAGCGCCGATCACCGACTCGTCGTCGCACGCCGCCAGGACGCGCGGCGTGCGCACGTCGGCCTCCTCCACCGCGCTCAGCAGCCGCGCCTCGCGCAGGACGTCGTGGGCCGACGGCGGCAGCGGCGGACGCGGCGGGCGGCGCAGGATCCACTCCTCCTCGCCGCGGCGGATGGCGTACGTGACGTTTGAGTGGCCCTCGCCGACGGTCTGCGCCTCGATCGGGCCCGCGCCCAGACCCTGCCCGTCGAGGTAGGCCTCCAAGGGCCGGCGGACCAGCAGCGGCGCCAGCTCCAGCTCCGCGGCTTCCTCCGGGGTGTCGACGATCGCGCTCATGCCGCGGCGATCGCCTCGGTCTCCTTGGGACGCAGCAGCACGAACAGCTCGGCGCGCGCGCCGTCCACGCGCACGGTCGCGATGCCGCCCTTCTTGAGGTTGACCCGCCCGCCGGTCAAGTCGTGGACGACTTGGCTCAGGTCGGGCTCGTGGCCCACGACGAGGATCGCGTCGCCGTCCTCGTGGCCGGCCAGCAGCTCGCGCGCGCCATCCGCGTCCCAGCCGCCGGTGAGGGCGTCGACCACCTCGGGATCGGCGCCCAGCGACTCGCAGGCCAGGCGCGCGGTGTCGAGCGCGCGCACGCGCGGGGAGGTGTAGGCGGCCGCCAGCTCCACGCCCAGCTTGGCCAGCGCCGCGCCCGCGTCGCGCGACTGGCGCTCGCCGCGCGGCGTCAGGCGGCGCTCCTCGTCGGGCCGCGCGTCGTGAGGCTCCGCCTCGCCGTGGCGGAGCAGCCAGAGCTCCCGTGCCATCCGGGCGGGGACGCTAGTACATCCGCGTCCCTCCGCCGCGGGCGGACTACCGGACGCGGAACGTCTTCGTGACCCGGTCCGAGCTCAGCCGGTCGGAGTCCGTGAGCACGACGTCGACCCGGTAGGCGCCCGCGGTCAGCGCTCGGGCGAAGCGCCGGGAGTTGGCGCCCTGACGCGCGGGGATCGTCGCGATCCACTGCCGCACGTAGCGCGCGCCGGCGCGACGGAAGAACGTCGCCCGCGCGGTCCCGCCGCGCGAGGCGCGGAAGCCGACGCGCACGGCGGTTCGCGTGGCGGTGGCGGTCAGGGACGACACCGTCGGCGGCACCGCGCCGGGCGCGTTGACGTACACGTAGCCGACCATCCCGAAGTC
>JAWVFR010000118.1:0-14765 GCA_033855845.1 Solirubrobacteraceae bacterium | reverse complement strand
CCGGTGCTCAGCCGCCGGCACGCACCGTCTTGGAGACGCACTTGCCGAACGCGTTTGACCTGTTGCGGTTGGTGCCGTACTTGACCTTGAACGCGGCGGGGTCGCTGCGCTGCTCGGCACGGCAGGTGGCGGCCGCCGTCAGCTGAGCATGCTGCTGCGCGGCCGTCGTCGCCCGCGCCTGGCGGGACACGCACTTGCCGAACGCGTTGCGGTCGTTGGCGTTGGTGCCGTAGAACTGCGCGAACGTCTTGCCGCCGTGCGCGGTGGCGAAGTTCGGGTCGGCCCGCTCGGCTCGGCAGGTCCTCGACGCGCTCTCCCTGGCCGCCGCCTGACGGGCGGACTGGCGGGAGACGCACTTGCCGAACGCGTTGGACCTGTTGCGGTTGGTGCCGTAGGTGCTCTTGAAGTTCGCCTCGCCCATCGCGGTGCGCTCGGCGCGGCACTGCGCCGCGGGGCTGTTGGCGCTGTTCCCGCCGGACGGAGCGGACGCACGGCTGGACGTGGGAGTGTGCGGATTCGACGCCGGCTTGTGTGGATTGGCCGGCGGCTTGTGCGGATTGGACACCGGCTGGTCCGCCGTGGCGAGCGCCGGAAGCGACAGGACCGCGAACGCCGCGGCGATGAGAGTGGCTCTGGTCTTGTTCATGCCCGTACCAACGCGGCCCGGGCGACGAGGTTGGCGAGTGGCGAGTTCGGCTACTTCCCGTTCGAGCGCTCGCCGCGCCCGGTGGCGCCGCCGAGGCTCGAAGCCGGGGTGACGGGGGCCTCGATCGGGCGGCCGCGGTCCGGGGCGGTGTGGCCAGGGGCGCTGCCGGAGTTCCCGCGGCTGGGCTCGGTTTGGCCGGGGGCGTTACCGGAGTTGCCGCGGCTCGAGCCGGTGTGGCCCGGGGCGCTGCCGGAGCTCCCGCGCTGCGCGCCCGGTTGCCCGCCGCCGGACTTGGGCTTGGCGTGCCCCGGCGCGGACCCGGAGGCGCCGGGCGAGGTGCCGGCGAGGCCCGGGCTGGTCCCGATCCGGCCGGGTGCCGTCCCGGATCGCCCATGCTCGCCCTTGGGGTTCCTGCCGTTGGCGACCGGTCCGGACGACCCGGGCGCCTGCACGCCGTGGGCCGGGGCCGGAGTGACACCCGCGGGCGTCGAAGCGCCGCCGGCCGCCGGCCGGTGGCTCACGGGCTCAGCCGGCGCCTTCGGGCCGGAGCCCCAGTCGATGGCCGTCACGGCGGCGGTGGTGCCGCCCACGCCGGCGAGGGCCAGCGCCCCCGCGACGAGCAGCTTGGCCGCACCCACGTTGGCGAGAGCCACGCCAAGGCTTCCGCCGGACACGGCGGCCGCCCCGCCGCCCGCGCCCGCGATGCCGGCGCCCGCGCCCGCGGACATCACGCCGGTCTTCAGCGCGGCCGTCGGGAGGACCGGGAGCACCAACGCCATGGCCTTGCGCTGCTGCTTGACGTTGGCGTCGAACTCGCGGCAGCCGAGACAGTCGCGCAGGTGGCGGCGCAACCCGGTTCGCCGCAGCGAGCCGCCGGAGAGCGTGGACAGCTGCCGGCGGATCTCCGCGCACGGGGTCTCGCGCGCGTTGCGGCCGGCGATCAGGGTCGAGCGAGCCTGGAACACGAGCGCCTTCACCTTCTCCTTCGGGCACTCGATGACCGCGGCGATCTCGTCGTGGGACAGCGCGCCGAGCTCGGCGAGCAGCAGGGCAGAGCGCTGGTCGACGGGCAATCGCGCCAGGTCGCGCAGGAGCTCGCGGAGGTCCTCCCGGCGCGCGACCGTCGGCGCCAGGCCCTCGATCGCCGGCTCGACGTCCTCGATCGATGCGTGCTCGCGGCGCGCGCGCAGCAGCGACAGGCAGTGGTTGCGCGCGATCGTGTAGAGCCACGGACGCAGCTGGATCGGCTTGTCGGAGCGCACGAGATGGTTGTAGGCCGCCATGAAGGTGTGCTGGACCGCGTCCTCGGCTTCCTCGCGCGAGCCGAGCATGTGGCGACAGAAGGAGAGGAGCTGACGGTGGTAGCGGTCGTACACCGCCTCGAACGCGTCACGACGGCCGGCGCGCACCGCGGCGACGAGCCGATCGTCCGGGGCCATCCGGCGCAGAGGGCCGAGCAGAGGCGAGGCGAGCGGGCCGGCGCGAAGAGCGGAGGCCTCCATGAGTCGATTATCGCGCGGATGCCGTCATAGCTGAAGGGCTTGACCATCCTGGGTTGAAACGCAGGGATGGGCCAGAGGTTGGCAGCCCGCTGTCTCCCGCGAGAAGACGTCGCCTCGCAACACCCTCCCGTCCTGGTCGAGCTCGTAGCGGATCGTGCGCTGCGGCTCCTCGACGTAGACGAACACCCGTCCCGGGACCGAGGAGGCCAGCGTACTGTCAGGGTTCGCGCCCACCCGCGCCGCGAACGCCGCTTGCCGTGGGCTGAGTTCGAATGCTGACATCCCCATCATCCACCGGTTACAACCCGCCGCGACCGTGGTGGTTGGAGACAGGCCACCTCGTACATCCGTCGAGTCGCGTCCCTACAGCCACCCCGCGCGCTTGAACCGCCGGTACAGCAGGTAACACGAGACGACGATGACCGCGAGGACCATCGGGTAGCCAAAGCGCCACTGCAGCTCAGGCATGTGCTTGAAGTTCATCCCGTAGATCGCAGCCACCATCGTGGGGATCGCGAGGATCGCGACCCAGGCCGAGATCTTGCGCATGTCCTCGTTCTGGCGGACCGAGACCTGGGTCAGGTTGGCCTGCAGAGCGCTGACCAGCAGCTCGCGGAAGGTCTCGATGCGGCCGGTCAGCCGCAGCAGGTGGTCGTGGACGTCGCGGAAGTACTCGTGCAGCGTGCCGGGGACGACGCCGAAGTGGCCGCGGGCTAGACGGTCCACGGCCGGCTGCAGCGGCCCCACGGCGCGCTGGAACTCCAGGACCTCGCGCTCCAGCTTGAAGATGCGCGCGGCCGGGTTGCGGCGGTCCTCGGCGAAGACCTCGACCTCGACCTCCTGGATGTCGTAGTCCACGCCGTCGGCCACGTCCTCGTAGGTGTCGACCACGGCGTCCACGATCGCGTACAGGGCGGCGCCGGGCCCGAGCTTCAGCAGGTCGGGACGGGACTCCATCCGCCGCCGCGCCTCCGCCAGCGCGTCGCTCTCGCCGTGGCGCACCGAGACCAGGAACTCCGGGTGCACGAACAGCATCACCTCGCCGATCGATACGACCTCCTCGTGGTCCACGTAGCGCGCCGTCTTGAGCACCACGAACAGCGTGTCCCCGTACACCTCGAGCTTGGGCCGCTGGTGAGCGTGGATAGCGTCCTCCACGGCGAGCTCGTGCAGGCTGAACTCCTTCGCGATCTCGCCGAACTCCTCCTCGGTGGGCTCCACCACGCCCAGCCACACGAACCCGTCCTCATCGCGCGCCGCGTCCCCGGCGCGGCCCAGGGACAGCTCCTCGTCGCCCCGGCAGCCGTCCTTGTAGATCGCGCAGTCGACGATCACGGGTGTTCCCCTAGGGCCCGAGCTCCACGAGCTGCTCCCACGTCCCGCGGTCGAAGAAGGGGAGCGGGGGAGGCTGGGCGCCCGCCAGGCCCTGGAAGTCGAACATGCGCCGCGGCTCGCGCCAGCGGGCCGGGTCCTGCGTCCCGAACCGGCGGGCCAGGACGTCGAACGCCCGCTCGGCGGCCAGGCGGTAGCCCGTCCGGGTCTGCGTGCGCAGTGCGAACGACTCCGGGTGGGTGGCGTCGAAGTAGTGGTAGGGGGCACCCTGGTGGAAGCCGGGGTTCAGGAACTGCAGCGCGCCCTCGTTGGCCAGCCAGCCCACCGCCGCAGCGCCCAGCTGGCCGCGCGTCAGCTTGTCCAGCTCGGAGCGGAAGGCGTCCCACGTCGCCACCCCGGGGTCGACCGTCTTGTCCGGCGCCGTGCGGTCGTAGGACCCGTCCCAGGCCAGCAGCGTGCGCAGCACGATCCCCGCGCGGCGGCCGGTCGGCGCCCGGGCCGCCAGCAGCAGCCGCGAGCGCGCGGCCGGGAACTGCTGGGCGGTGGTTCCGGTCCGGCGGACCACCTGGGCCACGCCGTCGAGCGACGGACGCCGCGCCAGGTCGCGGACCAGCGGGAAGAGCAGCCCGGCGCGGAAGAACGGCCCGTCCGTCCGCTTGCGCGCGGTCCCGTCGCCCGACGTCCAGCCCGCGGACGGCAGGTTGTTCCAGTTCGCCAGCCAGCCCTGCCGCGGGTTGATCACCGCGGGGATCTGGTCTCGCGAGCGCAGCCCCCGCCACTCCGCCTCGCCCGTGCCCGGATAGGGCAGGCGCTCGTCCCAGCCGAACGGTCGCAGCGGGTGCAGCCCCGGGTGCCAGAAGCCGATGTTGCCCGCGCTGTCGGCGGCGATCACGTTCTCGTTCCAGGTCACGCGGCGCAGCGCGGAGTCGACCGCGCGGATGTCCGGGGCGCGCTCCAGCGCGGCCAGGCCCACCAGCGTCTCCACCTCGCGCATCCAGATCGCGTGGCGCCGCGCGTAGGCGACGCCGCCGGCGCGCGCCTCCACCGGCCCGTGGACGGTGCGGCAGACCCGGACGGTCACCGTCCCCGACTCCGGGGTCGGGGGGACGCGTCCCCTGGCCAGCCCGATCAGCGACGAGGGCGGGCTGCGGTAGGAGATGGCCTCGTTGCGGCAGTCCATCGACCTGGTCTGGCCGCGGAACCGGTAGGCCTCGGCGTTGCCGGGGACGAGCCGCTCCGCGTAGAGGTCGTCCACGTCGCTCGCTCCGCTGGTGACGCCCCACGCGACCTTCCCGTTGTGCCCGGCGCCGATCACCGGGGCGCCCGGGGCGGTCAGCCCCCGCACGTCGAAGCCCGGGCCGTGCAGCTCGAGCTCGGCGATCCGCTCGGGCGCGGTGAAGCCCAGCTGCGGGCCGTTGTACAGCCACGCGCGCCGGGCGCGCGCGTCGCGCACGGCGAACATGTAGGACCCGCCGGCGCCCAGCAGGCGCGCGGCGGGGGAGCGGGAGCGCACGACGGTCGGGTCGGCCGGCGCTCCGTCCGGGAACGGCAGGGTCCGCGCGAAGGCGGCCGAGCGGACAAAGGCGGCGCGCTCCTGGCGTCGAGTGCGGCCGGGCTGGGAGGGGAAGAATCCGCTGCTGGGCGGGATCGTGGCCAGCGCGCCCGGGGTGCGCAGGGGCACAAATGCGTCGAACGTGCGCGCCCCGCCGACCTGGAGCCCGCGCAGGTTGGCCAGCTCCAGCCCCTCGGGGTCCGAGTTCAGCGGCGTGGTGCGCGCCAGGTAGACGCCGATCGCCACCGAGTCGCGGACGGTCCACTGATCCGGCACCGCGATGCCGACCGCGGCGAACTCGCCCGGCATGTCCGACGGGGAGCTCTTCACGTGGTCGATCCAGGCGTTGATCCCGTCGCGGTAGGTCTCGAAGCGGCGGCGCAGCGGAGTCGGGAGCGCGGCGAACTGGCGGTCCAGCTCGGCCGGCGTGTAGAAGTCCTGGCGCACGACCTTGTCGTCGGGGATCCGCTCGCGCCCGGCCACGGCGGCCAGCGTCCCCTGGGTCGCCCGGCGGAAGAGCTCGAGCTCGAACAGGCGGTCCTGGGCGATCGCGTAGCCGGCGCCCCACCAGGTCAGGTCCTCGCTGTCGCCGGTGACCGCCGGGACCCCGTAGGAGTCGCGCACGATCCGCACCCCGGCGCGGGGCCGCTCCTCCGTCCCCGGCAAGTTGAACGTCGCCGGCTTCCAGCGGAAGTCGATGAACGGCTGGACCTGGTCGTACAGGTGCGGCGATCCGCTCCCGTCGGCCAGCCCGGGAGCCGAGACGAAGCCGCTCTGGCCCGGCGGCAGGATGCTGACCGAGCGCACGACGCGCGCCGCGGCGGCGGAGGGCAGCGCCAGCAGAGCCGCGCAGGCGATCGTTGCCGCGGTGGCCTTCATCGCCGGGGAGCCTAGCCGCGATTACCATGGGCCCGATGCGGTTCGGTGTCTTCTACGAGCACCAGCTCCCGCGACCGTGGGACGATGGAGCGGAGCAGCGGCTGATCGCCGACGCGCTGGACCAGGTCGAGCTGGCCGACCGCCTGGGCTTCGACTACGTGTGGGAGGTCGAACACCACTTCCTGGAGGAGTACTCGCACTCCTCGGCCTCGGAGGTCTTCCTGGCCGCCGCCTCCCAGCGCACACAGCGCATCCGCCTGGGCTACGGGATCGTGGCCATGCCGCCCGGCTACCAGCATCCCGCGCGCGTGGCGGAGAAGGTGGCGATGCTCGACCTGGTCTCCGGCGGCCGGTGCGAGTTCGGCTCCGGCGAGACGTCCTCGGGCGCGGAGCTGGGCGGGTTCGGCGTGGACCGCGACTCCAAGCGCGCGCAGTGGGAGGAGGCGCTGGACGTGGCCACGCGGATGTTCGTGGAGGAGCCGTTCGCGGGCTGGGATGGGCGCTTCGTGTCCATGCCGCCGCGCAACGTCGTCCCCAAGCCGGTGCGCAAGCCCCACCCGCCGCTGTGGCTCGCCTGCTCGCGGCGCGACACGATCAAGCTGGCGGCCGAGAAGGGGATCGGCGCGCTGTCCTTCTCCTTCGTCGAGCCCGAGGCCGCGAAGGAGTGGGTGGACGAGTACTACGAGATCCTGCAGTCCGACCGCTGCGTGCCCGCCGGGTTCGAGGTCAACCCGAACTTCGCGGTGGTGCTGCCCATGATGTGCCACCCGGACGAGGCCACGGCCATCGAGCGCGGGATCGACGGCGCGCACTTCTTCGGCTACTCGCTGGCCCACTACTACGTGTTCGGCGACCACCACCCGGGGCGCACGAGCATCTGGGAGGAGTTCCAGCGCAACCGCGACGAGCGCGGGTTCGCGCGCGACATCGTCACTCCCGAGCAGGCTCCCCTGGGCGTGAAGATCATGCAGGAGGGCCTGGGCTCGCTGCGCGGCGCGATCGGGACGCCGGACCAGGTCCGCGACCTCTGCCGCCGCTACGAGGAGGCCGGGGTGGACCAGATCATCTTCGTCTCCCAGGCGGGGAAGAATCGCCACGACCACATCTGCGAGTCGATGGAGGTGTTCGCACAGGATGTGATGCCGGAATTCGCAGCCCGCGCGGACGAGCGCGAGGTGGACAAGCGCGAGCGCCTGGGGGACGCGACCCGCGCCGCCCTGGCGCGCCGCGCGCCGGCCCGCACGGCCGACCCGGACTACGTCATCGGCCCCATGGACTCCGGCCCGGCCGCGGGCGGGTCCGGTGGAGGGGCCGGGCGCGACGCCGACGCCGGGCCGAACGGCAACCCGGCCGGCGCCCTCGCCGCGCGCCTGACCGAGCGCGGGGAAGCGGCCCTGGGCGCCTTCGTCCGGCGCTCGGACGACCGGATGCTCGAGCGCACGATCGGCTCCGACGCCGGCCTGCGCCTGGTCTTCGCGGGCATGACGCGGCGCTTTCGCCCCGACCGCGCCGGCGGCTTCGAGGGCGACGTCCAGTACGAGCTGACCCCGGACGCCGGCCCGCCCCGCAGCTGGGTGGTCTCGATCGGCGACGGCCGGGCGACGGCCCGGCCGGGGCGCGCCGTGGACCCGAAGGTCACCATCGGGATGGACCTCGCCGACTTCGCGCGGCTGATCGCTCGCGACCTCGATCCCGGGCGGGCGCTGATGGAGGGCAAGCTGCGCCTGCAGGGCGACGTCATGGCCGCGTCTCGCCTGGGCGAGATGTTCGGAGAGCCCGGGTACTGATGCCCGGACACCCGGTCCGCCGCGCGGCGGCGATCGCGGCGGCGCTGACCGCCGGCCTGCTGGCGCCGGCGGCCGCTGCGGCCCAGGCGCCGGCCTTCCGCGACCGGGTGCTCAAGGGCCCGGTGGCGCGGTCCGCCGAACTGCGCGGTGCCACTCCGGAGGCGGACTACCGCGCGCCGGACGGGCAGATCGTGAAGGTGCGCATCTCGAACTCGGTGGCCAACGGGCCGGCGGTGGCCCAGCAGATCGTCGACTTCCTGGGCTCGCGCGTGCACGGCCTGGAGCTGAGCCGCCTGCGGGTCTTCATCGGCACGCCGGTGGAGATCCAGGGGATCTGCGGGGGCGACGAGCGCGTGCTGGCCTGCTACGCCGCGACCGAGCGGCGGATGTACATCCCCGACCGCGATCCGCCGGGCACCAGCGGCAGCGGGTTCACCCGCGACTACGCGGTGACGCACGAGTACGGCCACCACGTCGCCAACTACCGCTCGAACTTCCCCTGGCCGGCGCTGGACTGGGGAGCCAAGTACTGGTCCTCCTACGAGTTCGTCTGCGCCGGGGTGCAGCAGGGCCGCTACTTCCCCGGCGACCAGGGCGACCACTACCTCGACGACCCGGGGGAGAGCTTCGCGGACGCCTACGCCCACATGCACTACCCCGACGTGCCGTGGCAGTTCAACCCGGCCCTGCGCCCGGACGCGGGCGCCTTCGCGGCGCTGCGCCGCGACGTGCTGACCCCGTGGCGCGGAAATCGCCAGCGGACGTTCCGGGGCACGCTGGGGTCGGGGATCACGACGCGGGCGACGAACCTCGTCCTGACCCTCGACGGGCGGATGGACCTGCGCCTGGCCGGCCCGCCCCGGTCCAACTACGACCTCTCCCTCTACCAGGGCTCGCGGCTGGTGACCCACACCCGGGTGCGGGGCAGCCGTGACCGGCTGGTCCTGAACTGGTGTCGCGACGGGTCGTCCACCTCTGCCCTCAGCGTCCGGGTGATCCGGCGCAGCGGGGCGGGGAACTTCGCGCTGACCCTCCTGTACCCGGGCTGACTCCGGCGCCGCGCTTGCGGCTTTCCCGGCCGGATGCGAACATGTGTTCGTGTCCGCCGAATGACCGTAGTCGCCGTCCTGCTGCCGCGCTTCGAGCTGTCCGTGGCCGCCGGCGGCGGCGCGGCCCTGCTGCGCGGACCGTCCGCGCTGGCTCCGATGCCCGGCACCACGCAGGGGATCGGCGAGGTGTCGGCGGCGGCCGAGGCCTTCGGGGTGCGCCGGGGCATGGCGATGGGAGAGGCGCTGGCGCGCTGTCCGCGGCTGGCGCTCGTCCCGCCGGACCCGGCGGGTGTGGCCGAGGCCTGGGAGGAGGTGCTGGCCCGGCTGGAGGGGATCGGCGCGGCCGTGGCCCCCGGGCGGCCGGGGCAGGTGTGCTTCGCCGCCGACGGGCTGCGCGGCCTGCACGGGGGAGGGGTCCGGGGAGTGGTGGCCGCCGCCGTCCGCGCCCTGCGCCGCCCGGCGCGGCTGGGCGCGGGGCCGGGGGCGTTCTGCGCTCTGGCCGCGGCCACCCGCGCCCGCGTGGTGCGCCCGGCCCTGGTGGAGGGCGGCCCGGCGCAGGCGCGCGCCTACCTGGGCCCGCTGGAGGTCGGGCTGCTGTCGCTGCGCGAGGCGGCGGCGCCGCTGGTGGAGCCGCTGGAGCGGCTGGGGATCGCCACGCTGGGCGCGCTGGCCGCGTTGCCCCGCGACGCCGTGGCCGACCGCTTCGGGTATCCCGGCCTGCACGCCCACGACCTGGCGCGCGGCCACGACGAGCCGCTGCGCCCGCGCCGGCCGTTCGAGGTGCTGCGGGAGTCGCTGGAGCTGCCGGAGGCGGCGTCCGGGCCCCAGCTCGAGCAGGCGCTGGGGCTGCTGGTGGACCGGCTGGTCGCGCGGGGCGAGCGGCGGGGGCGGACGCTGCGCGCGGTCGCCCTGAGCGCCGTGCTGGTGGAGGGCGGGACCTGGCGCGAGCGCGTGACCTTCCGCGAGGCGCTCGCCGACCCGCAGCGGATGCGCCTGGCCCTGGCGCCGCGGCTCGCGCTGCTGCCGGCTCCGGCCGACGCGCTGCGCCTGGCCGTGGAGAGCTTCGGGCCGCCGGTCACCGACCAGCGCCCGCTGCTGGACGAGGCGGCCGCCGTCCGCGAGGGCCGCCTGCGCGAGGTGGTCCGCCAGACGCGCGCGCTGGCCGGCACCGACGCCGCGCTGCGCGTGGTGGAGGTCGACCCCGGCTCCCGGGTCCCCGAGCGACGCGCCATCCTGGCTCCGTTCGAGGGGCGGGAGGGGGCTCCGTGATGGCTCTCCCTCTCCGCCGCCCGGGGCGGGCGGCCTCGTGACGGGGCCGCGCCGGCTCGGGGTCCCGCGGGCGGCCGCGGTGCGCGCGGCGCCGGACGGGCGGCCGCTGGTCGTGGAGCGCCGCTACGTGGACGCGGTCCGCGAGTCCTGGCTGGTCGAGGACCGCTGGTGGACCGACCGGCCCGTGCGCCGGCGCTACTGGGAGGTCGTCACCACCTGCGGGCGCGACGTGGTCGTGTTCCACGACCTCGCGGGGGGAGGGTGGTTCGTGCAGCGGTGACGCGGTCCTCCCGACGACGCGAGTGCGATTGACCCCCATATAGGGGGAAAAGTGCAACCGCATCGCTTTATCCGGGGCTGAAGTGGCCCTCGCTACCCTCGGAGGATGGTCGCTCGACGCGCCACTCCCGTCCTGTTCGCCGCCGCCGGCTGTGCCGCCGCGGCGGTCGCCGTGTGGGCGGCCGCCTTCGACTGGGGCTTCGCGCGCCGGTTGGACGCCGGCGCGCTGCGCGGGTTCGTCGGCGTCGGCGCGCATCCCTCGGTCGAAGCGCCGGCGAACGCGCTGGCCCACCTGGCCGACCCGCTCCCCTTCGGGCTGCTGGCGCTCGCGCTGGTGGCGGTGGCCCTCTACCGGGGCCGCCCGCGGGTCGCGCTTGCCGTCCCCGCCGTCCTGCTGGCCGCGAACGTCACCACCCAGATCCTCAAGCCGCTGCTGGCCGACCCGCGCACGTGCACCTGCGCGGGCGACAGCACCGTGGCCGCCGCGGCGTGGCCCAGCGGCCATGCGACGGCGGCGATGAGCCTCGCGCTGTGCACCGTGCTCGTGGCGCCGCCCCGCCTGCGCCCGACGGCGGCCGTCGCCGGCTCGCTGTTCGCGCTGGGCGTTTCCTACGCTCTGCTCAGCCAGGGCTGGCACTTCCCCAGCGATGTGGTCGGCGCCTACCTCGTGGCCGCCTTCTACACCCTGGTGGCCGTCGCCGGCCTGCGCGCGGCGGACGCCCGCTGGCCCGCCCGCACCGGCCGCGAGGCGGCCGCCCGCTGGGGCTCCGTCGCGGCGCCCGCGGCCGCCGGCGTGCTCGTGGCGGCGGTTCCCGCCGCGGCGGTCTTGCTCACGCGCCCCACGGACGTGGCCGCGTTTGTGGCGTCGAACCGGGCCTTCGTCGTGGTCGCCGCCGGGCTCGCCGTGGCGGCGACCGCCGTGGCCGGCGCCTTCGCCGCGTCGCTGCGCCGCTAGTACACGCGCCCGGCCGCGAGGGCTACCGGGCCGGTTCGCTCTCGTCGCCCGACTGCGTCGCGCCGGGCTGCCAGAGCGGCTCGTCGCCGCCCGCGTTGGCGCCGCGGGCCAGGATGAAGAAGAGGTCCGAGAGGCGGTTGAGGTAGCGCACGACCTCGGGGTTGGCGCCCTCGACGTCCAGCGCCCGGCGCTCGGCCCGGCGCGCGACCGTGCGGCACACGTGCAGGTGGGCGGCGGCCGGGGTGCCGCCCGGCAGCAGGAAGGAGCGCAGCGGCTCGAGTCCCTCGTTGACCTCGTCGCACGCCCGCTCGAGCCACTCGGTCTGCTCGGGACGCACCCGCAGGCGCTCGCGCTCGCCACCCTCGGGGACCGACAGGTCGGCGCCGACGTCGAACAGGTCGTTCTGCACGCGGCGCATCCACTCGGCGTAGCGGGGCGGGACTCCTTCGACGGTCAGGGCCACACCGATCAGGGCGTTGAGCTCGTCCACCGTGCCGTAGGCCTCGATGCGCGGATGGGTCTTGGGGACCCGGCTCATGTCGCCCAGGTGGGTCTCCCCGCCGTCGCCCAGCTTCGTGTAGATGCGGGTCAGGTTGACGGTCACGGGCCCCAGGATACGTTGCGGGGCGCGGTAGGATGCTCACGTTCACGGCCGTTTGGCAAAGGGAAGTCCGGTGAGAATCCGGCGCGGACCCGCCACTGTGACCGGGGAACGACCGCCGCACGCGTGCACCGCACGCAGCCACTGAGCCGCCATCGGCGACTTGGGAAGGCGCGGAGGGGTCGAGATCCCGGAAGCCAGGAGACCTGCCACCGGCAACAAGCCCAACAGCCCTCGTGGAAGGGGTGGCTCATATGCAGGTTCTCCGTAGCAGCGCGGCCCTTGCGGCCGCATTCCTGATTCTGTCTTTCTCTGCCGTGCCGGCGGTCGCGGCGCCGGTCACCGTCAATCTCCGCGTCGAAGGGAAGACGGCGACGATCTTCGAAGGGCCGGTGACGACCGACGGGAAGACCCTCACGAAGGATGCCAGCGGCCCTCACCCGTGCGACGGAACGACTGCCAGCCCTCCGTACCCGCACGGCCCGACGATGACCAGCGCCCTCGATGACGGAGCCATTGCAGGCGGATTCACCTGGGATGGGACATGGTTCTCGTTTGGGGACTTTGGTATCGACCGCATCGGTCCGGACGCCAAGACCAGCAGTCAGTTCTGGGGCTACGCGCTCAACTTCCAAACTGCCGGGTACGGCGGCTGTCAGATGCCGGTCCAGTCGGGCGACGACGTGCTGTTCGGCTACGACTACTTCTCCAAGTCGGCCCTCCTCAAGCTCGCCGGCCCCGCCACGGCGGAGGCCGGCCAGCCGGTGACCGTCAAGGTCGTCGACGGGCAGAACGGCTCGGCTGCGGTGGGAGCCTCGGTGGGCGGGACCCTGACCGGTCCGGACGGGACCGCCCAGTTCACGTTCTCCACCACCGGCGTCCAACGGCTCAAGGCGGAGCGGGCCGATGCCCTGCGCTCGAACGCGCTGTCCATCTGCGTCCACCGCGGCAACGACGGCACGTGCGGGACGCCCGGTCCCGGCGCGCCCAATCCGACCCCGCCCGCCCCGCCGCCGCCCCCGGACACCCGCCTCCCCGCCGTCTCGGTCACCGGCATCTCGCCGGGGCAGCGGTTCTCGCTGCGGCGGGCGCCGCGGCTGCTGCGGGGCGTCGTGGATCCCGGGCCCGCGGGCGTGCATCTCGTGCGCTTCCGGTTGCGCCGCGCGGCCGGCGGCCGGTGCACGTTCTACAGCGCCTTCACGGAGCGGTTCCGTCCCGCGCGCTGCGCGTCCCCCGGGTTCTTTTACCGGCTGGGCGACCGCCCGGCGTGGGAGTACCTGCTGCCGGCGCGGCTGGCCGCGGGCATCTACGCCCTCGACGTCAGGGTGATGGACCGCTGGGGCCGCGAGGTCACCAAGAGCGTCCGGTTCACCGTCCTGTGGGTGCCGTGATGCGGCGCGCGCTCACCCTCGCCGCCGCCGCGCTCGCGGTGGCGCCCGGAGCGGCTGCGGCCGCGGCGCCTCCGCGGGTGAACGTGATGGTCGTGGGCAAGACGCGGGTGCTGCGGGCGCCGGTGGGCGTCCTGGCGCGGGCGGTGACCGTGAAGGCCGGGTCTCGGCGGTGCGCCGTCGCGGCCGGGACCCCGATCGCCGCGCTGGCCGCGCTGCGAACCCCGTCGTTCGCGGTGCGCGACTACGGGTCGTGCTCCCCGACAAGCCCCGGCGCGTCGGAGCTGCTCTACGTCACCCGGATCGGCGGGGACGCGGCCGGCGGCACCCGCGGCTGGGTCTACAAGGTGGGTCGCCGGGCGCTGGGGCTGGGCGGCGCCAACCCTCGTGCACGCGTGCCCGCGGGCGGGCGCGTGCTGTGGTTCTACTGCCGGCTCGGGCTGCAGGGCTGCCAGCGGACGCTGGAGCTGACCGGCCCCGCCCGGGCGGCTCCGGGAGCGCCGGTCACGTTCACCGTGCGCGCGTACGACGACAACGGGAGGGGGCGCGCTCTGGGCGGGGCCCGGGTCCGGTTCGGCGGCGCGTCGGCGACCACGACCGCGGATGGCCAGGCCACGCTGACCGCGCCCGCGACGGGGGGCGCGGCGCGGGCCGAGGCCGATGCCCGCGGGCTCGTCCCCGCCTTCCCGCTCGAGGTGCGCGTGGGATGACCGCCCGCCGTCTGCTCGCGACCGTCCTTGGTGCGCGCGGTGTGAGGCCAAGGCGCCTCGTGCCCGTCCTTGTCGTGCTCGCCGCCTCGGTCGCCGGCTGCGGCCTCGGCCCCGGAAAGGGACCGGGCGGGGTCTCGGTGACGGTCACCCGCGACTTCGGCGCCACCACGCTCGGGAGCGCGCGGACCGCCGACGCGCCCGGCGGCGAGACCGTCATGCGGTTCCTGGAGCGGCGCTTCGACGTCAAGACCCGCTACGGCGGCGGCTTCGTGCAGTCCATCCAGGGCGTGTCCGGAGGGCGCGAGGGCGGGCGTCCCCGCGACTGGTTCTACTACGTCAACGGGGTCGAGGCGGGCCAGGGCGCCGCGGCGACCAAACTGCACGCCGGGGACCGCGTGTGGTGGGACCGACACGACTGGGGGACGGCGATGCGCGTGCCCGCCGTGGTCGGCTCGTTCCCCGAGCCCTTCCGCTCCGGGACCGGCGGCAAGCGGCTGCCGGTCCAGATCCTGTGCTCGCCCGGCGCGGGCGCCGCCTGCGCCGAGGCCAAGCGGCGGCTGTCCGCCGTGGGCGTGAACGGCGGCTCGGCCGCCTGGGGATCTCCGCCCGGGGAGCTGACGCTGCGGCTGGTGATCGGCCCGTGGCGCGAGGTGCGATCGGACCTGGTGGCGCGCCCGCTGGAGTCGGGCCCGGGGACGACCGGCGTCTACGCCCGCCCGGCCGCGTCGGGCGACCGGATCGACCTGATCGACGCCCGCGGCGCGACCGTCCGGGCCCTGCGCGCCGGCGGCGGATTGGTGGCCGCGACCAGCCTCC
>JAWVFR010000117.1:0-11100 GCA_033855845.1 Solirubrobacteraceae bacterium | reverse complement strand
CCGGTTCCTCGCTCACAGCGGCATTCTCGCGCGGGTAGCCGCGCACGGCGTCCCCGAGCGCTGCGATGATCGCGCCGATGTCCTCTCGCTCCGCCTCCGGACGGCCGCGACCGGTCTGCGATCCGGTCGTCGGCGCGCTGGCCGAGCGGGCGGAGGAGGTAGCTCGCGGGTGGCTCGTCGCTCTCCTGGAGGGACGCCCGCTGGAGGAGGCGGGAGCGATCCCGGTCGCCGAGCTGGCCGCCTCCGGGCCGGGCCTGTGCCGCGCGGTGCTGGAGGCCGTCGGCTCCGACGAGGCGCTGGCGCAGCTCGCTGGCGCGGGCGCTCCGGCCGACCTGTCCCGGCTGGCCGGGGCCGACGACGGTCCCGCGATCGTGACCGCCGCCGAGGCCCTGCGCCGCGCGGTCTCCGAATCCGCGGCCGCCACGGCCCCGGCGCCGCACCCGGCGGTCCTCACCGACCTCTCCGACCGCCTCGCCCACGTGTGCGCCCACCTCGCCGCCGCGGCGATGACGGCCCCCGCCGCCGAGCGTCGCCCCGGGCCGCAGGCCGCCACCGCGGCCCGCCCGCCGGGCGCCGAGCCGGCCGCACCGCCTGTCGAGCCGGCCGCCGCGCCGGCGGGGGCCGACTCGCCGGCCCCACCCCCCGCGGAAACCGCCGGCGACGATTCTCCGCCGCCTCCGGTCGAGCTCGCCGCCCGCGCCCACGACCCCGGTCCCGCGCCGCTGTGGCTGGCCGCGCTGGAGCGGCAGCTCGCCGACGGAGGGCGGTTCGCGCTGCTGCTGATCGAGGTGGACGGCGCCGACCGCCTGTGGCTGGCCGAGGGGGAGGAGGCCGCGCGCGACCTCTTCGGCCGCGTGGGTCGGGCCGTGCGCTCGGCGCTGCGGCGCAGCGATCTGCTCGCCCACGAGCAGGACGGCCGCCTGTGGGTGATCGCGCCCGACGCCGGTCGCACGGGCGCCGGCTCGCTGGCCGGGCGGGTGGCCGCCGCCGTGGAGGGGTCCGCGACCGCGCGCGGGGCGCCCCTCACCGCCTCGATCGGCCTCGCGCTGTACCCGGACGACGGGCGCGACGCGACCGCGCTCACCGGCCAGGCCGAGGACTCGGTCCTCGCGGCCCGCGCCGCGGGCGTGCGCGTGGCGGGCGGCGCGGCCGGGCACCCGGCCGGGCCGGGTCCCCGCCTCGTCCACTGACCCCGCCGCGCTAGCGGGCGCGGAGCTGCATGCGGCCGATGGCGATCGCGCCGACGTAGTCCTTGCCGCTGAAGCCGAGGGCGCGCGACGCCGGCATCGTCAGGTCCCAGGCGGCGTTGTTCGCGTAGGGGCCGCGGTCCACCACGGGCGCCCGCACGGTGCGGCCGCGGTAGTAGAACTCGAGCACGGTCCCGCAGGGGAGCGTCTTGTGGGCCACGCCCACCGTCCGCGGGGTCAGCGTGATGCCGCACGCGGTCCGCGATCCGTAGAAGCCCTCGCCGAAGTGGGTCGCGATGTCCGCGCGGTACACGGTCACCGGCGCGGTGGGCGCGGCCGAGGCCGCCGTGGCGGCGCCGCTCGCGGCGGACACCGCACGCAGGGTCAGGCGTCCGACGCTGTCCGCGCGCCACGTCGCCGCGAACGCACCGCCGGAGCCGGTGCGGGCGCGCGCGATGGTGACCCAGCCGGCCCGGTCGCTGCGCTGGACGAGCACGTCCTGGCCGGCGCTGCGGCCGAGGGTCCCCGTGATCCGCTGTCGGCGGCCGAACAGCGCGGCGCGCCCGACGGTCAGAGCGCCCGACGTCCCGTCCGCGGAGCCCGGCGCGGTGGCTCCGGTCCGGGCCGGCGCGGACCCCGGCTCGGGCGCGGCCAGCCCGCCGTTGGCGGCGGCGCCGGCGGGCAGGGCGAGGCCGGCGCTCAGGCAGAGCACGGCGGCCAGCGTCGCTTTGACGGTGCGCATCGGTTGCAGGTCCTCTGTGGTCCTGCCTACGGGGTGAGCTGACGGGCTCGCGCGCACGCCTCTCGGCGTGGGCGCTACGACGCGGCTCGCATCGATTCGCCCCGGCGGACCTGACGGCCCGCATTGGGTCCCCCGTCCGGCGCGCCCAGAGACGTACCGGTTCGGCTGGAGCGCGGCAGTATACGTAACGTCCCGACGAACGGCGCCGGGAAGCGGGGGTCAGGGGTGCGGGATGCGCTTGACCGCGCTGCGCAGGGCCTTGGTGCCCAGCGTCAGCCCGAGCTGGGCGAGCTCGCCCGCCGCCTGCACGGCCGTTCCCAGCAGCTCGACGCCCTCGGGCGCGTTCGCCGGGCGCGCCCCGGGGCTGGAGGAGGCGGCCTTGGTGGCCGCCGACGGACGGACGCCCTTGAGCTTGGACGAGGGGGCCGCACGCTTCGCCGCGGGGGCGGCGCGCTTGGCCGCGGGGGCCGCCCGCTTGGGCTTGGCCGGCGCGGCCGCGGCCTTGCGGGCGCTAGGCTTGGCGGCGGCAGCGGGCTTGGAAGCCGCGTCGCGGCGAGGGCTGCGGCGCTGCGGGCGCCGGGAGGGAAGGCTGCGAAGCACCTCGCCCCCGCCGGTTTCGTCGCGCTCGGTCATCCGCTCACATCATGGCGCAAAGACCGGGTCGCGCGTCAAGCGAGCATGGGTGCCTGCCGAAGAAATGACCGCAACTTGAAACGAAACCGGACGTTCCACGTAGAAGAGTGAGGCGCAGCTCCCCCTGAGCCGGTCGCGGAATCCTCGCTGGATGCGGGATCGACCGGTTGACTTCAGAAAGTAAAGCGCCTAAGATAAGAACGTATGTTTGAGTGGGGCGGACTGGCTTCAGCGCCACCTCTCATCTGAGCCAGCCGGGACCCGCGTTTGATTCGTGCCCGGCTAGAGAAACGGAAAGCAATGTCTGTAGCTGAACTCCAGGAACTCGAAGAAGTCAAGGGTCTGATCGTCAAGGGTCAGCAGCTCGGCGTGCTCACGCACACCGAGATCGACCAGGCGGTCGCCGAGCTCGACGTCGACGAAGGCGACGTCGAAGAGCTGAAGGGCTGGCTCGAGCGCTCCGAGATCGAGCTCGTCGACGACGTCGATCCCGCGCTGGCCGCGGCGAACGAGGTCGAGCGCGCGCCCGACAAGCGCGGGCGCCGGCGCGCCAAGACGCCCCTCGACCTCAAGCCCGACATGACCACCGATTCCCTTCAGCTCTTCCTGAAGGACATCGGCAAGGTCCGCCTGCTCACCGCCCAGGAGGAGGTCGACCTCGCCAAGCGCATCGAGCGCGGCGATCTCGACGCCAAGCAGAAGATGGTGGAGTCGAACCTGCGCCTGGTCGTCTCCATCGCCAAGAACTACCGCAACCAGGGCCTGCCCTTCCTCGACCTCATCCAGGAGGGGACGCTGGGCCTGGTCCGCGCGGCCGAGAAGTTCGACTACCGCAAGGGGTTCAAGTTCTCGACCTACGCGACCTGGTGGATCCGCCAGGCGATCGCCCGCGCCCTGGCCGACAAGGCGCGCACGATCCGTATCCCGGTGCACGTGGTCGAGAAGCTCAACAAGATCGGGCGCGCCGAGCGCAAGCTCGTCACCGAGCTCGGGCGCGAGCCCACGGCCGACGAGATCGCCGAGGTCACGGGGATCGATCCCGAGGAGGTCGACTCGATCAAGCGATCGGCCCAGGCCCCGGTCTCGCTCGAGAAGCCGGTCGGCGACGAGGAGGAGTCCGAGTTCGGCCAGTTCATCGCCGACGAGCGGGCCGAGTCGCCGTACGAGCGCGCCGCGGAGATCCTCACCAAGGAGGCCCTGCGGGAGGCGCTGGAGAACCTCTCCTACCGCGAGCGCCGCGTGCTGGAGCTGCGCTACGGCCTGGGCGGCGAGCACCCGCGCACGCTCGACGAGGTCGGGCGGACGTTCAACGTCACGCGCGAGCGCATCCGCCAGATCGAGAACCAGTCGCTGAAGAAGCTGCAGTCCCTCGCCGAGGCCCAGAAGCTGCGCGACGTCGCCTAGGCGACGGCCTGGGCGGCGTCCACCGTTCGTCCAGGCGGCTAAGGCCCCTGCGGCCAACCGCCGATGGAAGGGCTGATGTTCGACGTCGACGACTGCCTGCGCCACCTGATCCAGGTCGAGGGCTCCGATCTCCACCTGAAGGTGCCGCTGGCCCCCACCGTGCGCGTGCACGGCCAGCTCGCCCCCATCGACGGGGTCGAGGGCCTGAGCCCGGACGACACCAACGACGCGCTGCGCCACATGCTCAGCGACGCCGCGCGCTACGACGAGTTCGACCGGGAGGGCGAGGTCGACTTCGCCTACGCCATCCCCGGGCTCGCGCGCTTCCGCGTCAACGCCTTCCGCCAGCGCGGCTCGGTCTCCCTCGTCTGCCGCGCCATTCCCTTTTCGATCCGCTCCGCGGAGTCGCTGAACCTGCCCTCGGTGATCACCGACATGGCCGAGGAGGAGCGCGGGATCATCCTGCTCACCGGCACCACCGGCTCGGGCAAGTCCACCACCCTGGCCGCGATGGTCGACCACATCAACCAGACGATGTCCAAGCACATCGTCACCATCGAGGACCCGATCGAGTACCTGCACCGGGACCGCAAGTCGATCATCAACCAGCGCGAGGTCGGCTTCGACACGACCTCCTTCAAGCGCGCCCTGCGGCGCGTCCTGCGCCAGGACCCCGACGTGATCCTGATCGGCGAGATGCGCGACGAGGAGACGGTCCACACCGCGCTGTCGGCGGCCGAGACCGGCCACCTCGTGCTCTCCACGGTCCACACCGTCGACGCCACCGAGTCGATCAACCGGCTCCTGGACTTCTTCCCGCCCCATCAGCAGCAGCAGGCGCGGGCCATGATCGCGGGCACGCTCAAGGGCGTCGTCTCCCAGCGCCTGGTCCCGACCGTCGACGGCGACGGCCGCGTGGCGGTCTGCGAGGTGCTGCGGATGACCGGCCGCGTGCGCGACATGATCAAGGACCCCACGCAGACCGGTCGCCTCCACGAGGTCATCGAGGAGGGCGAGTACTACGGGATGCAGACCTTCGACCAGGCGCTGCTGGGCCACCTGCGCGCCGGGCGCATCACGATGGACGTGGCCCTGAGGACGGCCAGCCATCCCCACGACTTCAAGCTGCTCGTCGCCGCCGACGGGCGCCGGGGCACGTCGATGGACGACCTCGACGACGCCACCCAGCGCGCCGGGGCCGCCGCCGCCAACGGCAACGGCAACGGCGTTCCCGTCCGCACCTCTTGACGGCGCGCCACTCGGTCGTCAGATTCAGGGCGCGACCCCTCCCCTGAATCGAAAGGACGCATCCGCGTGCAGACGACCCTGGCCCAGTTCAACGAAGTCGAGTCCCAGAACGCCTTCTCGCTGCAGAACTCCAAGCTGCTGAAGGTCGAGCTCAACCAGGTGACGATCCAGGCCAAGCTCGGCTCGATGGTCGCCTACCAGGGCGAGGTCAAGTTCGAGCACGCCGGCTCGGGCGGCATGGGGCGGATGCTCAAGAAGGCGGTGACCGGCGAGGGCCAGAGCCTGATGAAGATGACCGGGACGGGCGAGGTGTTCCTGGCCGACCAGGCGCAGGACATCCACCTGATCTACCTGGAGGACGACTCCATCACGGTCAACGGGCCCAACCTGCTCGCCTTCGACACCGGCATCGAGTGGGACATCAAGCGCGTCCAGGGCGCGAGCGGGGTCATGGGCGGCGGGCTGTACAACACCGAGCTCAAGGGCACGGGCTGGGTGGCCATCCTGTCCGACGGCCCCCCGGTGCTCCTTAACGTCCAGTCGGCGCCCACCTTCGCCGACGCCCAGGCCGCGATCACCTGGTCCTCCGGCGTCACGACGGCGATCAAGACCGACGTCAACCTCAAGAACCTGATCGGCCGCGGCTCCGGCGAGTCCATCCAGATGGCCTTCAGCGGCCAGGGCTGGGTGCTGGTGCAGCCGTCCGAGGGCCAGATCGCCGCGGTGGGCGGCGGCGGTGGCGGCGCGGCCGGGGGCATCGGCAAGATCCTGAGCGGCTGATCGCCCTGCCGACGTCTGGACGACCCTGGCGGCGTCCTCGGGGAAGGGCCGTGCGGAGCACTGTCCCTTCCCCTGCGTCCTGGCCAGGCCCGCCCAGCCGAGCGGCAGCCGCCAGCCGCAGCTGATCGCGTAAGTCACTTCATTTCCTGAAGTCTTGCGCTACGCTGTGGGGTGCATGACGGAGCGCAACGCCAACTGCCCGGTCTGCCGTACGGCGGAGATCGTGTGCTCGAAGTGGACGATGCTGGTGATCCGGGACCTCTCCGAGGGGCGCTCTCGCTTCTGCGAGCTCGAGCGTTCGCTGGAGGGAATCAGCCCGCGCACCCTGTCCCTGCGCCTGCGGGCGCTGGAGGAGGAGGGCATCGTGGTGCGCAAGACGTTCCCCGAGGTGCCGCCGCGCGTCGAGTACGCCCTCACCGACAAGGGCCGTGCGCTGGCCCCGCTGATCGAGGACATGCGCAGCTACGGCAAGCAGTGGCTTGGCGCCGACGGGCGCGCCGACGCGCAGCCCGCGATCGTGGCCGCCTAGCCAAACCGCTCCCAGGCAGGACCCCCGCGCGCGGCGCCGAAACGGTTCGGCGGATGCGCAACCGGACTCTGCACCAGTCGCTTCGCGACTTCACCGAGCAGGCCGCCTTTCAGCTGGAGGCCGACGCGTCCGGTGGCGCCGAGGTCCCCTTCGAGGTCGTGGAGTCGCCCGGCGCCCGCTCGCCGCTGTACTGCTACCGGCCGCTGACCGGCCAGTTCATCCGCGAGCGCCTCGGGGTCCTGGGGCGCCTGCCCACCTACGGGCCGGCCAAGCACGCCGTACAGAGCCTGGGCGGGGTCGACGCCTACCTGCGCCATCGCGGCGAGCCCCGCGTCCCGGAGGACCTCGGCGAGCGCGCCGACGCCGCCCTGCGCTCCTTCCTGTCTGCGATGTACGCGGAGGTCAGCGAGTTCGAGTTCTCCGCCGAGCGCTTTGCCCGCGCGTACGCCGAGCTGGAGGCCGCGGTCTACGAGACCCGCTCGCTGACCGCCGTGATCGTGCCGCTGCACGGCCTGGAGCTCGCCTCCGACGAGGTCGCGCTGACCGAGGACCTCTCCCTGGTGCGCGGGGACACGCTCGAGGGCGCCCCCGCCGAGGCCGTGTGGGGCCGTCCGGTCCCGGGCGACGGCGCCAACGTCCTGGTCTCGCTGACGGTGGAGGGCGCTCCCGGCGAGCCGCCGCCGCTCCAGGCCGCCCGGGCGCGCTTCGCCTCCCTGCTCACCGCCCTGCGCCTGGTGGACGCGGCCGGCTTCGCCCTGGGCTCCTCGGCCTGGGCGCGCACCGACGCGGGTCCCTGGCAGCTGGTCGCGCTGGCGACCGGCGGCGGGGTGCCGACCGGCGTCCCCTACCGGGTCGAGCCCGAGGAGGAGGACGAGCTGCGCGGGTTCTGCAACCTGGTCGCCCGGCGCGCCGAGGCGGCGCGCGGCGAGATCGGCTTCGCGCTGCGGCGCTTCGAGATGGGCTGCGAGCGCGCCGAACCGTTCGACGGGCTCACCGACCACCTGATCGCCCTGCGCGCGCTGCTGGAGCCCGAGGGGCCCGCCAGCGGGCGCCTGGCGCAGCGCCTGGCGGCGATCTGCGCGATGCCCGACCAGCGCGCCACGCTGGCCGAGCGCACGGCCCACGCGATCTCCCTGGAGCGCGGTGTGATCGCGGGCCTGGCGCCCGCCGCCCCCGACGTGGACGCGCTGGTGGCGGACACCGCCCACCACCTGCGGGCCCTGCTGCGCGACGTCCTGTGCGGTCACCTGGCCGAGAACCTCGTCGGCGTCGCCGACACCCTGCTCGACGAGGCCGTCACCGGCGAGCACGACACGGTGGAGCCGGCGCCGTTCGAGCCGGAGCCGCTCGCCGAGGAACCGGTGATCGCGGTCTCCGAGCCCGACACCGCCTTCTTCGACATCGACATGCCGGCGCCGTCGGACGACGGCACGTCCGAGCGCGACCAGCTCTTCT
This sequence comes from Solirubrobacteraceae bacterium, assembly GCA_033855845.1. Lineage (GTDB taxonomy): Bacteria > Actinomycetota > Thermoleophilia > Solirubrobacterales > Solirubrobacteraceae > AC-38. Next base: position 3,122 of record JAWVFR010000117.1, on the reverse strand, counting down.
TCTGAGACAACCGTCCTGCCTAGAGGTCGGTATCCGACCCGCGGGCAGGACAGTGCAGGCTTCTAGGCCACCGTCTCGCTCAGCATCTTCGCGCGCTCGCGGTCGGAGGCGAACAGGTAGCGCTGGATCCGCTCCAGGCCGGCGATGTCGTGCACGTCGTCGTCGAGGTGGGGGACCAGCGCCATGCGGCGCTCGTCCAGCTTGGTGGCCAGGCGCTCGATATTGGCCTCGTCGCGCCGCGCCAGCAGCTGGTAGTCGCGGAAGTTGTCGGCCACCTTGCGCGCCAGCTTGGCGCCCAGCTCGTCCTCCAGCTCGGCCGCCACCTCGTCGGGGTCCGCGTCGGCCGCCTCGTCGTGGTGGACGCGGTTGACGATCACGCCGCCGAACGGCATCCGCGCGGCCTTGAGCTTGCGCCAGAAGTAGATGGCCTCGTCGATCGGCTCGCGCTCCGGGGACGTCACGAGCAGGAATGTGGTCCCGGGGTCCGCGAGCAGGGCGTTGACCTGCTTGGCGCGCTCCTTGAAGCCGTCGATCAGCCCGCCCAGGGAGCGGAAGAAGACGGACAAATCTTGGAGCAGGTCCACACCGGTGACGCGCTTGAGGACCCCGAACACCACGCCCGTGCCCCGCCCGACGATCCGTCCCGCCAGTCCCGCCGGCCGCAGGAACACCTGCAGCGCCCGGCCCTCCAGGAACTGCGTGAGCCGATCGGGGGCGTCGAGGAAGTCCAGCGCGTTGCGCGACGGCGGCGTGTCGAGGACCAGCAGGTCGAAGTCGTAGTCCTGGTCGAGGTCGTGGAGCTTGCTCATCGCCGTGTACTCCTGGGAGCCGGCGACCGCGCTGGAGAGCTCCTGGTAGATCCGGTTCTCCAGGATCTCGTCGCGGGTCTTCTCGTCCGGGGCCAGACGCTCGATGACCTCGTCGAAGGTGCGCTTGGCGTCCAGCATCATGGCCCACAGCTCGCCCTTCATCTCCACGCCCGCCTTCGCGAACAGCTTCGGGTCCACGAGGCGCGGCGCGTTGCCCAGCTCCTCCAGGCCGAGAGAATTCGCCAGGCGCTTGGCCGGGTCGATCGTGACCACCGCGACCTTCAGCCCCCGGGAGGCCATCCCCATGGCGATCGCGGCCGAGGTGGTGGTCTTGCCCACGCCGCCGGAGCCGCCGCAGATCAAGACACGCTTGCCCTCCAGCGCGTCCATGACGTTCACAGCGCCACCTCCAACTCGCGCGACAAAGACTCGAACTGGTCGGGGCCGATCTCGGGCTCGAACACGAACGGCAGCTTCGCGGGCTCGCGTCCCGTCGCCTCCTCCAGCCGCGCTACCTGCTCGCGCTGGCCGCGCGCCCGGCGGTGCTCGGACAGGGCGGCGCGCAGGGCGGCGCGCTGGACCGGGGTGCCGGCGGTCTCCAGCGCCCGGCCCAGGGTGCCCGCCTGGCGGGGGCCGAAGCGCTCCGGGTACAGCGCGTTGACCACCACGCGGTCGAGCCCCAGTCCGAGCTCGCGGCGCAGCTCGTCGCGCAGCAGCAGCGTCTCGTTGACCGGCATCTCCTCGGGGAGCGCGACCGCGATCACCCCGGTGTGCCGCGCGTCGACGATCGTCTCGTGGATGGCGCGCCCCTGCTGGGCGATGGGCCCGACCCGGGCGACGTTGGCGAAGGTCAGCGGCGTGCGCATGATGGCCAGCCCGTGGCCGGTCGCGGGGGCGTCCACGATCACCAGGTCGTAGCGGCTGGCCCCGCGCGTGCGGCGCTGCATCTGCGCCAGCTCCCAGATCTTGCCCATGGTCACCAGCTCGCTCATGCCCGGAGTGGCCACCGCGAAGTACTGGAACATGCGCGAGCCCGACAGCAGGTCGGCCAGCGCGTTGACCCGGACCTGCATGCGCAGGTACTCCTCCAGCGCGTGCTTGGGGTCGATGGAGATCGTCCACAGCCCATCGGCTATCTCCACCTCTGCGAAGTGCGAGTCCTCGCCGTGGAAGGCGCGCGCGATCCGGTCCTGGTGGGCGACCTCCACCACGATGGTCCGGCGCCCCTGGCGGGCGGCGACCATGCCCAGCGCGGCGGCGACGGTGGACTTCCCGACGCCCCCCTTTCCGGTCACGAAGATCAGGCGCTTGTCGAGGAGGTTGCCCATGCGCGCGGGAATGCAGCGTATACGGGGGAAGGAATACCCACGGTGGTTGCGAATAACGGGGAGCCAATGGGTTTCCCCGAGCATCGGAGCCATGCCGTGACCGAGTCCGCCGAGCAGCCGCAGCCGCAGCTCCCGCAGGCAAAGGTCATCGCCTTCGCCAACCAGAAGGGCGGCGTGGCGAAGACCACAACCACTCTCAACGTCGCCGTCGCCTTCGCCGAGAAGGGCCATCGGGTCCTGTGCGTGGACATGGACCCTCAGGGCAACCTGACCATGTCCCAGGGCATCGACCCCGACACGGTCGAGAAGTCGATGTACGACGTGCTGGTCCACCACACGTCCATCCGCGAGGTCGTGCGCAAGCGCGAAATCGACGTCGCCTGCTCCTCCATCGACCTGGCCGGAGCGGAGATCGCGATGTCCACCCAGATCGGCCGCGAGCGCTCCCTGGAGAAGGCGCTCGACAAGGTCAAGGAGGACTACGACTTCGTCTGCATCGACACTCCGCCGAGCCTCGGGCTGCTCACGATCAACGCCCTGACGGCGGCCGACAAGGTGATCGTCCCCGTCCAGTGCGAGTATCTGTCGATGCGAGGGCTGATCCAGCTGCAGAACACACTGTCGATGATCCGAGAGAACCTCAACCCCGACATCGAGATCGAAGGGATCTTGCCGACACTGGTCGACTCGCGTACGGTCCATGCGAAGGAGGCGATCGAGATCTTGGAGGAGAACTTCGGCGATCGCGTCTTCGCTTCGCGCATCCGCAAGACGGTGCGCTTCGCGGAGGCGCCAGTGAAGGGAATGTCCGTGCTCAAGTACGAGCCCGACGGGACGGCCGCCGCGTCCTACCGTCAGCTCGCCGAGGAGGTTCTCAATGGAAAGGGGTAAGCGGGCGAGCATGCGCGAGGGCCCACTGGCCGCGCTGTTCCGCCGGACCGAGGAAGAGGGCACGGAAGAGGGCAAGCCGCCTGCCGAGGCCCCC
>JAWVFR010000116.1:0-5001 GCA_033855845.1 Solirubrobacteraceae bacterium | reverse complement strand
CCCGGTGACGACGCCCCCGTCGCGGCGGCCCACGGGATCTGATGGGCTTGCGCGTCCAGGTCATGGCGATCGTGGCGAGCGGCGTGCTGCTGCTCGTCGTGCTCGAGCTGGTGCGCCGGCGGCGGCTCCTGGAGCGCTACGCGCTGCTGTGGCTGTTCAGCGCGCTCGTCCTGCTCGGTCTCTCCGCCTGGCAGGGCCTGCTCTCGTCCGTCGCCGACACGATCGGCATCCGCTACCCGCCGTCGGCGCTGTTCGTCATCGCCTTCGCCTTCATCCTCGTGCTGCTCTTGCACTTCTCCACGGCGGTCTCGCGCCTGGCCGACCAGTCCAAGGTCCTGGCGCAGCGGGTCGCGCTGCTGGAGCAGCGGCTGGACGCGAAGTCGCCCACCACAGACGAAGACGCCGAGCGCGCCGCCGAGCTGGCGGACGTCGGGCGCTAGCCCCGCACCGCCTCGATCCAGTCCCAGGGCCGGCCGCACAAACGCGCGGCCTGCGCCGGGCGCACCGAGAACAGCCCGCGCGACCCGGCGCGCTCCAGCACCAGCGGGCCCAGCAGCGACTCCGCGCCATCGCTGGGGCCGAGTCCCAGGCCGGGCCGGGGCACCTCGACGCGGTGGCGGCCCGCCGCCAGTCGCAGCGTCGCCACGCGCGACCACTGCCGCGGCGTGTCCGCGCGCCCCGATCCACCGACGTCGCGGCCGTCCACGTATACCTGCATCCGGCGCCCGAAGGAGCCCTCGAGCCAGACGAGGTACTCCCCCGCCGCCGGGACCTCCACCGTCCCGCGGGCCGCACCCGGCGTCGCGGGCACGACGGTCCCCGGGAACACGCCCTTGCGCCAGCTCGACGGCCGCGGCGCGAACGCCGGGAAGAACGCCACGGCGTCCGGGCCGCGGGCCGCGACGAGCCGGCCGCGCGGGCCCGCCGTGCGGGCGAGGGCGCGGACGTCCGAGCACGAGGGGACGGCCGTGGCGGCGTAGGCGCGCTGGAGCGGCAGGTGGTCGAGCACCTCGGGCGCGGGCTGGCGCGCCCACACGAGGTAGTGGTCCGTCGCGTAATCGAGCCGGTAGTTCGCGGGCGGACGGCTGGCCGCGGGCGAGCGGCGCTGCACCACGTAGGGGTAGCGCTCCACCCACTCCAGGTGCCCCACGTCGAGGTCGTAGTAGCGGCCGAAGAAGTCCTCGGTGGCGTAGCGGCGCTCGATCTTGGCGGGCGACAGGTTGTCCGTCGACACGAACGTCTCCGAGCGCCGCGCGAAGTACTTGGCGAACTCCTCGAACTCGTTGACCAGGACCTTCCCCTGGCCGGCGTAGCGGTCGCCGATCGTCTCCAGCTCGGTCAGGCGCTCCGTGGGCGACACCTTCACCTGGTGGTAGAGGCGCGCGTCGGAGACCACGACCGCGCCCGCCAAGACCACTCCCACCACGAGCGCGATGGCGGGGGCGGCGCGGAGCGGCAGGGATCCGACGGCGCGCAGCCCGCAGGCCGCCACGAGCACTACGCCCGGCGACAGGATCGCCAGCATCTTCGCGTCGGCATACGGCGCCACCCGCGGCGCGACCACGATCAGGGTGACGGCCGCGGGGACGAGGTAGAGCAGGGGCCCGAGCTCCCGCCGCGCGAGCAGCCACACGAGCCCGACGGCGCCGAGCGCGATCACCGCGTAGATCGCCAGGTCGTTGAGGTCGCCAAGACGCCCGTCGATCGGCAGCAGGTAGTTCCCCGACAGCCACACCCCCGCCGTCTGCACCAGCTCCAGCGGGCGCTGGAGCTGGCCCAGCAGGCTCGCGGTCCCGGCCGCCTGCGTGGAGCTGAGCGCGCCCTGGGCGACGTTCTTGAACCTCACGATCGTGTCGAGCACCGGCACGATCGCCACGAGCGCGAGGGCCGCCCCCACCGCGCCCGCGACGAGCAGGCGGCGCCGGTCGCGGCTGGCGCCCCGCTGCACCAGCGCGCCGACCAGGATCCCCAGCGCCAGCACGCCCGCGTACGGCGTGCCCGCCGCGCTGTACACCAGCACGCACGCCGCCAGGGACAGCCCCGCGGCCGCGGCCAGACCGATCGTGCGCTCCCCGGTCAGCGCCTCGCGCCCCACCGCCGCGGCGACGGCGAGCATCGCCATCATCGCGATCTCCTTGAGGTTGCCCTGGAGCGCGTAGCTGTAGGTCAGCAGGGACCCGGCGGCCAGGGCGCCGGTCGCCGCGGCGCCGGCGCGGGGCAGCCCGGCGCGCCAGGCCAGCGAGGCGAAGGACGTCGCGGCGGCCGCCCCGAGGATCGCGATGAACGGCTGGTAGGCCGCCTCGACCGGGACGCGGACGATCGTGTCCAGCGTGGCCAGCAGCTCGTGGGAGCCCAGCGGGTAGCCGGACGGGAGGTACGTCAGCAGGGTCACGTTGGTGATCCCCTGCGAGAGCGCCTCGTACGTCGGGCCGTGGTCCTGCAGCCAGTCGACCAGCACGAACTGCACGGCCGTGTCGTTGACGAAGTTGTAGCCCGTCCAGCTCACCGCGCCGGACACCAGGACCGGCGCCATGTAGATCAGGTAGGCGACGAGGCCGGCGGCGCCGAGCCACCCCGGGTTCGCCCGGCGGCGCAGCTCCCCGCGCCCCACCACGAGCCCCGCCAGCGAGACGACCACCAGCGCGATCGCCGCCGGCCAGGAGCCCGACTCCAGCTGGTAGAACGGCGCGACCAGCACGACGGCCAGCGCCAGGCCGAGCGGGAACAGCAGCGCGTCGGCGATGCGGAAGCGCGCGATCCGCTCCAGCAGGAACGCGAGCCCGAGCGAGATCGCGTACACGACCGCCGGCAGGACGATCCAGGCGACGATCGCCATGACCGGCGAGGTGACGCTCACGGCCTGCGGGCCGTCAATCCTGGCGGCGCAGGCCGAGGATCGAGAGCAGGAAGGACGAGAAGAAGACCTGGATCCCGACGATGATCAGCGTGGCGGCCAGGACGGCCAGCCGCTCCTCGCCCAGCGCGCCCAGGCCGCGGTCGATCCACTTCACCGCGATCACCGCCGCGATGACGAGGCCGGTGGCCCCGATCGTCCCGCCCAGCAGCAGGCCGTGCTCGAGCCGGAAGCGGGTGCGCATGCGGTCGAACCAGGCGTCGCGCTCCCCCATGAAGTACGTGCCGTAGGCGTGCGCGCACAGCCCGAGCGCGACGACCTGCACCCCCACGATCATCAGCAGCGACCCGGCGATCATCGCGTGCAGCTCCCACGAGCGTCCGAGGATGCTCACCTTGGCCAGGACGGTGAGCGTCACCAGGGTGCCCAGGAAGGTCATCACGGCGCCGGGGACGATGAACAGGTGGGTGGGGCTGTGGACGAGCAGGAAGCGCAGGTGGCGCCAGCCGTCACGGAAGCTCGACAGCTTGGACTCGCCGCCGCGCGGGTGGTACTCGATCGGGAACTGGCGGACGTCGAGTTTCTCCTTGGCCGCGCGGATCACCATCTCGGAGGCGAACTCCATGCCCAGCGTGCGCAGGTCGAGCTGGGGCAGCACGTCGCGGCGCAGCCCGCGCATCCCGCAGTGCGCGTCCTTGACGCCGGTGCGGAACAGCAGGTTCAGCGTCCCCGTCAGGACGGGATTGCCGACGTAGCGGTGCAGCCAGGGCATCGCGCCCGGGTGGATGTTGTCCATCCGGTCGCCGATGACCATCTGCGCTCCGGCGTCCAGCTCGGCGACGAACTTGGGGATGTAGCCGAAGTCGTAGGTCAGGTCGGCGTCGGCCATGACGATGTAGTCGCCCCGGGCCGCCGCGAACCCGGCCAGGTAGGCGCTGCCGTAGCCGCGGCGCGGCTCGTCGACGACGCGGGCGCCGGCTTCCCGCGCCAGGGCCGCGCTGCCGTCGGTGGAGCCGTTGTCGGCCACCACGACCTCGCCGGGCAGGCCCGCGTCCTGCATCGCGCCCAGCGCGCGGCGCACGCACTCCTGGATCGTCTCGGCCTCGTTCAGACAGGGGATGACCACCGACACGCGCGGCGGCGCGGGGGCGGAGCGCTCACCGGGAGCGTCGGGTGTGCGTTGGACGGTGCTCATCGCGGGGGGCGCGGGCTCTGCACCGGGCGCCACGTGGTCTAACGCGCGAGGGCGGCTCCAGTCGCGCAGTTGGCCGTGGCATGGTACCCCCCACGATGCGGATCTGCCTGATCTACGACTGCCTGTACCCGTACACCGTGGGGGGCGCGGAGCGCTGGTACGGGGCGCTGGCGCGACGCCTCGCCGACGCGGGGCACGAGGTCACCTACCTCACACGGCGCCAGTGGAACCCGGCGGACCCGCCGCGGATCCCGGGCGTGCGCGTCGTCGCGGTCTCGCCCGGCGGGCCGCTGTACACCGACGACGGGCGCCGCGCGATCGGGCCGCCGCTGCGGTTCGGTCTCGGCGTCCTGCGCCACCTCTCACGGCACCGGCGCGCCTACGACGCCGTGCACACCTGCTCGTTCCCCTACTTCTCGCTGCTCGCCGCGCGGGCCGCGCTGGCCGGGCGGCGGGTGCCGCTGTCCGTGGACTGGTTCGAGGTCTGGAGCCGCGACTACTGGGTCGAGTACCTGGGGGCGCGCGCCGGGCGGATCGGCGAGGCGGTGCAGCGCCTGTGCGTGCGGCTCACCGCCCAGGCCTTCGTGTTCTCGCGGCTGTACGCGGCGCGGCTGCGCGCCGAGGGCCTGCGCGGCGAGGTCCGTGAGCTGTCGGGGCTCTACGAGGGGTCGCCCGACGGGGCGGCCGCGACGGGCGAGCGGGCGCCGCTGGTCGTGTTCGCCGGGCGCCACATCCCCGAGAAGCGGGTCCCGGCCGTGCCGGAGGCGATCGCCCTGGCGCGCCGCGAGGTCCCGGAGCTGCGCGGGCTGATCCTGGGCGACGGCCCGGACCGCGAGGCGGTGCTGGCGGCGATCGCGCGGACCGGCCTGGAGGGAGTGGTGGAGGCGCCGGGGTTCGTCGAGCCCGGCGCGGTGGCCGCGGCGCTGGCGCGGGCCACCTGCCTCGTGCTGCC
>JAWVFR010000115.1:0-3781 GCA_033855845.1 Solirubrobacteraceae bacterium | reverse complement strand
GCCGTGGCGGGCAGCGCCAGTGCGAGCGTCGCGGCAACCGTGCCGATTCCCCTGAACCGCATCCGGACCGCAGGATAGGTCAAGCCAGGGTGTTTCGCCGCAGCTTTCCCGATGGGGTGCGGGGCAGCTCGGACGCGAGCTCGATGGCCTTGGGCACCTTGAAGCCGGCGAGGTGGGCGCGGCAGTGGGCGCGGAGCTCCTGGGCGTCCAGGTTCATCCCGTCGCGCAGGACGACGAGCGCGACGACGGCCTCCCCCCACTCCGGGTCGGGCCGGCCGGTCACCGCGGCCTCGGCCACGGCGGGATGGGCCTCCAGGACGGCCTCGACCTCGGCCGGGGCGACGTTCTCGCCCCCGGTGACGATCGTGTCGGCCTTGCGCCCGACCACGGTGAGGCGGCCCTGGGCGTCGAGGGTCCCGAGGTCGCCGGTGCGCAGCCGGTGGCCGGCCGCCGGCGCGATGGTCGGGCCGCGTACCAGGATCTCGCCGTCCGCCGCGATCTCCACGCGGGTGCAGAACAGGGGCGGGCCGGCGGTGGTCGGATCGCCGATCTCGGAGGTGGTCACCTGGGAGCAGGCCTCCGTGAGGCCGTAGGTCTGAGCCAGGGGGATCCCCGCCTCGGCCGCACGAGCCATGAGGTCGGGCGGGACCGGCCCCCCGCCGATGAGGGCGCAGCGCAGGGGCCCGCCGGGGCGGCGGCCCGAGGCGGCGCCGCCGGGAAGGGCGCCGGCCCCGCCGGGACGGCGCGAGGAGCCGCCGCCGGGCGTCGCGGGCCAGCCCGCCTCGAGCACCCGCGCCAGCATCGTGGGCACGAGGGAGACCAGCGTCGCGTCCCCCAGCGCCGCCGTCACCCGGTCGGCTTCGAAGCGCTCGTGCACCACCGCGGTGGTGCCGTAGATCGCGCTGCGTACGAGGATCGACAGGCCGCCCACGTGCGAGAGCGGCAGGGCGGACAGCCAGCGCTCCGCCGGGTCCAGTCCGAGCGCGACCGCCGAGCCCAGGGCACTCCACAGCCAGTTGCCGAAGGTCAATGCGACCGCCTTGGGCTCCCCCGACGAGCCGGAGGTGTGGACGATGGCGGCGACCGCAGAGAGGTCGTGTTCGTCGCGGAGCGGGACCGGAGACTCCGGGCCGGCGAGCGGCGCGTCGACCGCCAGCGCACCCGCCGCCTGAGCCGCGCGCTCCGCCTCCCCCAGCCGCACGTCCACGGGCACGGCGACCGCCCCCAGCCTCCAGCACGCGTGCAGCGTCTCCGCGAAGGCGACGCCGGGCGGGAGGAGAACAGCCACCCGGTCCCCCGGTCCCGCCCCCAGCGCGGCAAGCCGGCGCGCCCCCGCGTCGGCGCGCGCCAGCAGGTCGGCGTACGTCAGCGTCTCCCCCGGCGTGACCAGCGCGCCGCGCGCGGGGGTGGCCCCGGCCGCGCGGGGCAGCCACGCGGGAACGGTGCCCGGACTCGCCACGCGGGCAGTATCGCGCCGGGGGCCGGTAGATTCCCCCGCCGTGCCCGTCAGCTGGACCCCCGCCGGGAACTACTCGGACATCCGCTACGAGCTCTCGGGCGACGGGATCGCGAAGCTCACGATCGACCGTCCGGAGGTGCGCAACGCGTTCCGCCCGCAGACGCTGATCGAGCTCTCCGACGCGTTCGACCGCGCCCGGCAGGACCTGGACGTGGGCGTGATCATCCTCACCGGCGAGGGTGACGACGCCTTCTGCTCGGGCGGCGACCAGCGGGTGCGCGGCGACGCGGGCTACCTGGCCGAGGACGAGGCCGCGCAGCGCGGCGTCGGGCGCTTCCACGTGACCGACCTCCAGGTCCAGATCCGCCGGACGCCCAAGCCCGTGGTGGCGATGGTCGCGGGCTACGCGATCGGCGGCGGGCACGTGCTGCACATCGTCTGCGACCTCACGATCGCCGCCGACAACGCGCGCTTCGGCCAGGTCGGCCCCAAGGTGGGCAGCTTCGACGGCGGCTACGGCGCCGGGCTGCTCGCGGCCCAGGTCGGCCAGAAGCGCGCCAAGGAGATCTGGTTCCTGTGCCGCCAGTACGACGCGGCCCAGGCGCTGGACATGGGACTGGTCAACGCCGTCGTCCCGCTCGCGCAGCTGGAGGAGGAGACCGTGCAGTGGTGCCGGGAGATGCTCGCCCTCTCCCCCTTCGCCCTGCGCCTGCTGAAGGCCAGCTTCAACGCCACCGAGGACGGGCTGGCCGGGATCCAGCAGCTGGCCCACGACACCAACCTCCTCTTCTACGGGTCCGAAGAGGCCCAGGAGGGCCGTGACTCCTACATCGAGAAGCGCCCGCCGGACTTCTCCAAGTTCCCGCGCCGGCCGTAGGGAGGGAACGGTGCGCATCTGGCTGATGGCGGCGCGGCCGCGGACGCTGCCGGCGGCGCTGGCGCCGGTCCTGGTCGGGACCGCGCTGGGCGCCGAGCACGGGCGCTTTCGGCCATTGGCCTTCGCCGCCGCGCTGGTCGGGTCGATCCTGATCCAGGTCGGGACCAACCTCTCCAACGACTACTCCGACGCGCGCCGAGGCGCCGACACCGAGGACCGCCTGGGCCCGGTGCGCGTGACCGCGGGCGGCCTGGTCCCGCCGCGCCAGGTGCTGGTGGCCACGTGGGTGACGTTCGGGCTGGCCGTGCTGGTCGGGCTCTATCTGGTGGTGGTCGCCGGCTGGCAGCTGCTGATCGTCGGCGCCGCGTCGATCCTGGCCGGCGTCCTGTACACCGGCGGCCCCCGGCCCTACGGCTATGAGGGGCTGGGCGAGCTGTTCGTGTTCGCCTTCTTCGGCCTGGTCGCGGTCACCGGCTCCTACTTCGTGCAGACCGAGCACCTGCAGTGGGAGGCGTTCGCGCTCGCGGTGCCGGTGGGGATGCTGGCCTCCGCGATCCTCATGGTCAACAACATCCGCGACCGCGACACGGACGCCCGCGCCGGGAAGCGGACGCTGGCCGTGCGGCTAGGAGCGCGGCGGGCGCGGGCTCTGTACTCGGCGATGGTGTTCGGCGCGTACCTCGTGCTGCCGGTGACCTGGCTGGCCGGGGACCTGAAGGCGTGGGTGCTGCTGCCGGTCCTCACCCTCCCCCTCGCGCTGCGTCTGAACGCCGAGGTCTCGCGGCGCACCGACGGGCCGTCCCTGAACGCCGCCCTGGCCCGCACCGGGATGCTCCAGCTGACGTTCTGCATCCTGCTGTCGGCGGGCATCCTGCTGTCGGGCTGATGAAGCTCGAGATCGAGCGGGTGACGTACCGGTTCCGCGAACCGGTACAGACCGCGTTCGGGACGCTGGCCGAGCGCTCGGTCCTGGTCGTGCGGGCCGGGGACGGCGTCGGGGAGGCCGCGCCGCTGGAGCCCTACGACGGGGTCTCGCTCGACGACGCGCAGCGCGCGCTGGAGGGACGCGACGAGATGGTCCCCCAGGCCGCGGCGGCGCTGGACATCGCGGCGTGGGATGCGCGGGGGCGGGCGTCCGGGGAGCCGGTGGCGGCGCTGCTCGGCGATCCGCTCGAGGCCGTCCCGGTCAACGCCACGATCGTGCCCACCGACCGGGCCGGCGCGTCGCGGGCCGCCGCCGAGGCGGTGGCGGCAGGCTTTCGCTGCCTGAAGCTGAAGGTGGGGGTCGGGGACGACGCCGGTCGCCTGGCCGCGGTGCGCGCCGCGGTGGGGCCGGACGTGGCGCTGCGCATCGACGCCAACGGGGCCTGGTCGGTGGACGAGGCGATCGCGGCGCTGCGGTCGCTGGCGCCGGTGGGGATCGAGCTGTGCGAGGAGCCGGTGCA
>JAWVFR010000114.1:0-20755 GCA_033855845.1 Solirubrobacteraceae bacterium | reverse complement strand
GGGGCCGTCGTCTTCGTCCTCGTCTCCATCTTCGCGTTCACGTACATGGCTCGACTCGTCGTTACTGCGCGGGAGCGGACGCGGCAGTATGCGGCGCTTTCCTGGGGTGTCCTGTCGGGGCTGATTCGGACGCTCGACCATCGGGATGCGCGGGCGGCGCGGCATGCGGCGGCGGTCGCGGCGTTCTCTCGGGACATCGCGCAGGCCGTCGGGATGTCGGAGCGCGAGTGCGAGTTGGCGCATACCGCGGGGCTGCTGCATGACATCGGGCGGTTCGGGCTCTCCGATCGCGTCATGGAGCGCGGACGGACGCTGACCGAGCAGGACTGGGACACGATTCGCGAGCATCCCGCCATGGGGGCGGACCTCCTGCGGGACCTGGGCGTCTATGGACCGGTGGCCGAGATCGTCCGCGCCCATCACGAGCGCATCGACGGGCGCGGGTATCCCGACGGCCGACCCGGCGACGAGATCCCGGCCCTGGCGAAGATCGTCGCCGTCGCCGAGGTCTACGACACGCTCACCGCCGACGACACCTATCGCACGCCGGTCTCCTCCTTCGAGGCGCTCAACGAGCTGCGCCGGGTCAGCGGGTCCCAGTTGGATGGGCGCTACGTCGAGGCGCTGGCCGAACTGCTGGCCGGCCGGGGCGTCGAGTACAGGCACGCGGACCGGGCGGACTTCGACGAAGAGCTCGATGTCGAACGCCGCATCGGCGAGGCGGTTGGCGCCGGGGCGCAGGCCTCGGCACCGGCCTCGGCCGACGAAATGGCGAGACGGTAGGGCCTGCGCGCCGTTCGAGTGGCGGCGCTGGGATGTCCGGCCACAGCGCCCTGCCGGGGCCGGCCGGCCGCTGGAACCGCAGCACCCCCGCCGGCGCGGCCGGGGGGAGGGAAGTCCCCGGCCGCGCCGCCTATGCGGGGTGCTTGCGGGCGGTAAGAGCTAGGAGGCGGGCGTCGCCACGGCGGTGTCCGCCGGGCGGGAGTGGCCGCGCTGCTCGAGCGAGCTGACGAAAGCGTCGATCTGGTCGGAGCTGAAGCGACGCTGGCCGCCCGGCGTGCGGTACGCATGCAGGTAGCCAAGGTCGGCCCAGCGCCGAACGGTGCCGAGGGACACGCCGAGCTCGCGCGCCGCCTGGGAGGTCGAGAGTCCGAGGCGGCTGACGTTGGGTTGAGTAGACATGTTGCTAATTGACGGCTTTTGAGCCCAGGACACGAGGGCTTGGAGGTTTTTGCACAGGCTTGAGCGGCGAATGGCGCCGTCGGGGCTAGGATCGGCGCTCGAATGGGACGGCTCGCCGAGCTCGACCTCTCGCTCAAGGTCTCCAAGACCGAGGAGGCCGAGCGCCTGCAATCCGCGCAGGAGCGCCTCCTCGCGCTGCGCCTGCGCCTCGGCGGGCTGGAGGGCGACGGGCGCATCGGCCCGCCCGTCCTGGTCCTGTTCGAGGGCTGGGACGCCGCCGGCAAGGGCGGCGCGATCCGCCGCCTGGTGGCCCGGCTGGACCCGCGCCACGTCCGCGTCACCCAGTTCTCCGCGCCGACCTACGACGAGCAGCGCCACCACTTCCTGTGGCGCTTCGGTCCGGCCATCCCGGGCTGGGGCGGGATGGCGATCCTCGACCGCTCGTGGTACGGCCGCGTCCTGGTCGAGCGCGTCGAGGGCTTCGCCACCGAGGAGCAGTGGCGCCGCGGCTACGACGAGATCAACGGCTTCGAGCGTACCCTCACGGCCGAGGGGATGATCCTCATCAAGTTCTGGCTGCACATCAGCGCCAAGGAGCAGCTCAAGCGCTTCCAGGCGCGCGAGAAGGACCCGCTGAAGCTCTGGAAGCTCACCGAGGAGGACTGGCGCAACCGCGCCCGGCGCGCCGACTACGTCCGGGCCACGGAGGACATGCTGGAGCGCACCGACACGGAGTGGGCGCCCTGGCACCTGGTGGAAGCGGACTCCAAGCGCCACGCCCGGGTCAAGGTGCTCGAGACGACGGTCGCGGAGATCGAGCGCGGGATGCGCGCGCGCGGGTTCAAGCCGCCCCGGCGCCGGAGGGCCGGCGCCTGACATGCGCGCCGGCCGCGCAGCCGCCGGGCTCGCCGCCGCCGTCGCCCTGGCCGTCACCGGCTGCGGGCAGGCCGACACGACCTTCCCCGCCGCCTGCCACGAGGGCACCCGCGCGATCCAGAAGGCGCTGGAGAAGGCGCCGGCACCGGTCGCGCTGGCCGACGGCACCACCCTCTCGAGCTGCGTCAACCGTGCCCGCGACGGCGCCGACCTGCAGACCGTCGGCGCCTTCTACACCGCCGTGGCCGACGGTCTGGCCGCGCGCGTCAAGACCAGCGACGCCGCGGCCCTGCGCCTCGGCTACCTGCTGGGCGCCGCTCGCAAGGGGGCGCGCACGACGAACGGGATCCACGAGGAGCTGGTCCGCCGCCTGGAGCAGTCGGCCCGCGTGGACGGGGCGACGCCGGCGCGGCAGGCCGCATTCCGGCGCGGCCTGGCCGCGGGCGGGCGGCACGGATGAAGCTGCGGCTCTACCACCACCCCGACGGCGCGCGGATCGCGTACCGGGCGGCGGGGACCGGGCCGCCGCTGGCGCTCCTGCACTCCGCCGGGCTCACGCACCGCGAGTGGGAGCCCGCGGTCGAGTCCCTGACCGACCGCTTCCGCGTCGTGCTCCCCGACCTCCCCGGCCACGGCGACTCCGAGGACCGCCCCCGCCACCCGTACTCGCCGGAGTGGATGGCCGACGTCATCGCCGGGTTCTGCCGCGACGTCCTCGGCCCCCGGCCCCTGGTCGGCGGCCACGACCTGGGCGCCGACCTGCTCCTGCGCGCCACGGTGGCCGGGCAGCTGGAGCCCTCCCGCCTGGTCCTGATGTCCAGCCGCCTGCATGCGGCGCCCCAGCGCCCGGGCCTGCGCGCGTGGCGCCGGGTGACCGCCGCGGCCGCGGTCCCCGGGCTGGACCGGCTGCTGTCCCACGGGGCCCGCGCGCTGTTTCGCCCCGAGGTGGGCGCGAGGCTCTCGGCCCGCGAGAACCCGGCCGCGCGCGACCTGGTCCGCCACGCCTTCGCCGACGTGGGCGGGAACGGAAACCGCGCCCGTTCGTGGGCCAAGATGGCCCGCCGCTGGCCGCTGGAGGCCCAGCCCGCCTACCTCGACGCCTACCCGTCGCTGGACATGCCGGTGCTGCTGCTGTGGGCGACGGAGGACCGCTTCCACCCGGTCGCAACGGCGGAGGAGGCCCTGCGCCACCTCCCCGCGGGGCAGCTGCGCGTCCTGTCCGGGACCGGCTTCCTGATGGCCTACGACGACCCGGTCGGGGTGGCCCGGGAGATCGCGGCCTTCTGCGGCTGAGATACTTGGGGGACCGTGGGAGTGCAGGAAACCAAGAAGCTGTGGGGCGGCGAGACCGACAAGGCCGTCGCCAACTTCCCCGTCTCCGGGGACCCGATCGACCTCGAGGTCGTCCACTGGCTGGGGCGCATAAAGGCCGCGGCCGCCCGCGTCAACGCGGACCTGGGACTGCTGGACGCCGAGGTGGCCGAGCGCATCGCCGCCGCCGCCGACCAGGTCGCGGCGGGCGAGCACGACGACCAGTTCCCGGTCGACGCCTTCCAGACCGGCTCGGGCACTTCCTCCAACATGAACGCCAACGAGGTCATCGCGAACCTCGCCGGCGAGGGCGCCCATCCCAACGACCACGTCAACATGGGCCAGTCCTCCAACGACGTCTTCCCCAGCGCCGTCCACCTGGCCGCGCTGGACGAGTGCACCCACCGGCTGCTGCCCGCGCTGGAGCGCCTGGAGCAGTCCTTCGCGCGCAAGGCCGAGGAGTTCAAGGACATCGTCAAGGCGGGGCGCACGCACCTGATGGACGCCGTCCCGGTCACGCTGGGCCAGGAGTTCGCCGGGTACGCCGCGCAGATCCGCCTCGGCGCCCGGCGGGTGCGCAACGCGCTGCCGCAGGTCGCGCAGATCCCGCTGGGGGGGACGGCGACCGGGACCGGCCTCAACACGCACCCCGAGTTCGCCGAGCGCGTGCGCAAGCTGCTGGCGGCCGACAGCGGCCTGGACATCCGCGCCCCCGAGGACCCCTTCGAGGCGCAGGGCAACCGCGACGCGCTGGTCGAGCTGTCGGGCGCCCTGAAGGTGATCGCGGTCTCGGTCACGAAGATCGCCAACGACCTGGCGATGATGGGGTCCGGCCCCCGCGCCGGCCTGGGCGAGCTGCTGCTGCCCGAGCTGCAAAAGGGCTCCTCGATCATGCCGGGGAAGGTCAACCCGGTCATCCCCGAGGTCGTGATGCAGGTGGGCGCGCAGGTGATCGGCAACGACACCGCGATCACCGTGGCCGGCTCCCAGGGCAACTTCGAGCTCAACGTCCGCGTGCCGCTGATCGCCCGCAACCTGCTGGAGTCGATCCGGCTGCTGACCGCCAAGGCGAACCTGTTCGCCGAGAAGTGCGTGGACGGGATCGAGCCCAACCTCGACGGCCTCGCCCGCTCCGCGGAGCTGACGCTGGCCGTCGCCACCGCGCTGAACCCGTACATCGGCTACGACAAGGCGGCCGAGATCGTCAAGGCCGCCGCCGAGTCCGGCCGGCCCCTGCGCGAGGTCGCCATCGAGCACGGCGTCGACGAGGCCACGCTGGACAAGGCGCTGGACCTGCGCAAGATCGCCGCGGGCAGCAGCGCCGAGTAGAGCCGCTGCCCGCTCCCATAGGATGCCCGCGTGCTGATGCGTGCGCTCGGACTCCTCGCCACCTGTGGCGCCCTGCTCGTCGCGGGGTGCGGCGGTGGTGACGGCGGGTCCAAGAAGAAGCCCGCGACGACGGCCGCCTCGGAGACCGCGCCCGACCGGGGCGACTTCAAGCTGACCTCCCAGCCGCCGTCGGCGGACAACAAGGACGCCGCCGCCCTGCTCGACGCCACCGAGGTGGTCAAGGGCCTGGTGGACGGGATGAACTCGGCCGTCGCGCTCCCGCACAACGTCGCGGTGCGCATCCAGAACGCCGACGAGGGCCCCTACTACGACCCCTCCACCCGCACCCTGGTGGTCGGCTACCCGTTCGTGAACCTGGTGGCGCAGACGTTCAACGACGCCGACCCGAAGATCACGGACGAGGACCTCGCCTCCAAGACCAGCAACGTGATCGCCTTCGTGCTCCTGCACGAGATGGGCCACGCGCTGGTCGACCAGCTCGAGCTGCCGATCACCGGCCGCGAGGAGGACTCGGTCGACAACCTCGCCACCGTGATGACCGCCGGCGTGCTCGAGGAGGGCGGCATCGCCCTGGACTCCGCCGAGTTCTTCTCCTACCTCCAGCAGGACCCCAGGACGCTGAAGGCCAGCGACTTCTGGGACGAGCACTCGCTGGACGCCCAGCGCGCCAACACCATGGCGTGCCTGGTCTTCGGCAGCGACGAGAAGCAGTTCGCGGCGCTCGCGGAGTACATCCCGGAGGACCGCCGCGTGCGCTGCGCCGACGAGTGGAAGCAGGCCTTCGACTCGTGGGACCAGCTGCTGACGCCGTACATCAAGGACTAGAGCCCTACAGGCTCATCGCGACGTACTTGGTCTCCAGGTACTCCTCGATCCCCTCGGGGCCGCCTTCGCGGCCGAAGCCGGAGTGCTTGACCCCGCCGAACGGGGCGGCGGCGTTGGAGACCATGCCCTGGTTGAGCCCGACCATTCCGGTCTCCAGGCCCTCGATGACGCGGAACGCGCGGCCCAGGTCGCGGGTGTAGACGTAGGCCACCAGGCCGTACTCGGTGTCGTTGGCCCAGCGGATCGCCTCCTCCTCGCCGGCGAAGGGCTTCACCGGCGCGACGGGGCCGAAGATCTCCTCCTTCAGCACGCGCGCGTCGTCGGGGACGTCGGCGAGCACGGTGGGCTCGTAGAAGTAGCCGGTCCCGTCCGGGATCCGCCCGCCGACGATCGCCCGGGCCCCCTTGGAGACCGCGTCCTGGACCAGCTCGTGGACCTTCTCGCGCTGGGTGTCGTCGATCAGCGGCCCCACCTTCACGTCGTCCTCGGTCCCGCGGCCGAGCTTCAGCGACCCCATGCGCTCCGCCAGCTTGGACGTGAACTCCTCGGCCACCCCCTCCGCCACGTGGAAGCGGTTGGCCGAGGTGCAGGCCTCCCCGATATTGCGCATCTTGGCCAGCAGGGCACCCTCGACCGCGGCGTCGAGGTCGGCGTCCTCGAACACCAGGAAGGGCGCGTTGCCGCCCAGCTCCATCGACAGCCGCAGGAGCTGCTCGGACGCCTGCTCCATCAGCTTGCGGCCCACCTCGGTGGAGCCGGTGAAGGACAGCTTGCGCGCCCGGGGGTCGCGGATCAGCGGCTCCATGACCGAGCCCGACGACGACGCGGTGATGACGTTCAGGACGCCGTCGGGCAGACCGGCCTCCTGCAGGATCCCCGCGAGGGCCAGCATCGACAGCGGCGTCTGCTTGGCGGGCTTCATCACCATCGTGCAGCCGGCCGCGACCGCCGGGCCGATCTTGCGTGTCCCCATGGCCATGGGGAAGTTCCAGGGCGTGATGAACAGGCACGGCCCCACCGGCTGCTTCATTGTCAGGACCCGGCCCTTGCCGGTCTGGTTGACCTGGTAGCGCCCGGCCACGCGGACCGCCTCCTCCGCATACCAGCGGAAGAACTCGGCGGCGTAGGAGATCTCCGCCTTGGACTCCGACACCGGCTTGCCCATCTCGAGCGTCATCAGCAGGGCGAGATCGTCCGCGCGCTCGGTCAGCGCCTCGAAGGCGCGGCGCAGGATCTCGCCGCGCTCGCGCGGGGGGTGCGCGGCCCACTCGGCCTGGGCCTCGGCCGCGGCGCCCAGCGCGGCCCGCGCGTCGTCCACCGTCGCGTCGGCCACCTCGCAGAGCGTCTCGCCCGTGGCCGGGTCCTCCACCGGCAGGGTGCCCCCTTCCGACGCGTCGCGCCACCGGCCGCCGATCAGCAGCTGCTTGGGCACGGAGTCGAGGACCTGGGCTTCGCGCGACTGGGTCGTGGCCATCGGCAATCACCTCTCGAACGGACGGGCGGGCTGGGCGCTGGGGCGAGGATATTGTGCTCTCTCGGTCTGCCCATATGGAGTTGTGGATAACCTGAGGTCCAGTGCCCCGCCGTCTCCCATGTGCCCTGCTGGTCGCCGCGGCCCTGTGCGCGCCCGCCTCGGCCGGCGCCGCCTCTCCCTTCCGCGGCGGTTACGTCCCCGACCAGCTCTACGACGTGACCTACGGCGCCGCCACCATGCTGCCGCGCATCGTCTGCCCGACGGGGACCCGGTCCACCGAGCGCCAGGGCGACTTCAGCTTCTGCACGGGCAACCTGGTCATCAGCTACCAGGGACGAGTGGTGGGCACCGCACCCTTCTCGGTGCGTACGTATGACTCGCACGCGCTGTCGATCCCGATCGTGCGCTCCATGCGCTACCTCTTCCCACCGCGGCGCCGGGTCCGGCTGCACTGGGTCGCGCGCAGCCACGACGGGCGCGGCGTGGAAGCGGTCACCTCCGGCAGCTTCACCGCCCGCAACCGGTACAAGCGATGAGCGCCCGCCGCCGCTTCGCCCTCGCGCTCCTGACCACGCTGACCGCCGGGCTGGCGCTCGCCGCTCCGTCCTTCGGCGCCTACGTCCACCTGTACTCGTTCGGGCGCGAGGGGAAGGCCCCCGGCCAGTTCGGCAGCGGGATCCTGGGTGGGGGCGCGGGTAAGCAATGGGACAACCCCGGCGGCATCGGGATCGCCCCCAACGGCGATGTCCTCGTGGTCGACGTGAGCAACAACCGCGTCCAGCGCTTCACCCGCCAGGGCCGGTTCCTCAGCAAGTTCGGGAGCCGCGGCCGCGACGCCGGCTACGTCCAGTTCAAGCTCACCGACAAGTTCTTCATCCCCGAGGGCCTCGCCGTGGACGGGGCGGGCAACATCTACGTCGCCGACGGCGGCAACGACCGCGTCATGAAGTTCAACCCGCGCGGCCGGTTCCAATGGCGCTACACCCGCACCGGGTCGTTCCCCGGCGAGGTCGTGCAGCCGTGGGGTGTCGCGCTCGGCGGGGGCAACATCTTCGTCTCCGACCAGGGCAACTACGAGATCGACCGATTCGGGATCGCCACCGGCGGCCGCTGGCGTGGCGCCTTCGGCTCCTTCGGACGCCAGCCCGGCCAGTTCGTGCATCCCTACGGCGTCGCCGCGACACCGGGCGGCGAGGTCGTCTGGGTGGCCGACTACATCCGCAACAAGGTGATCGCCTACACCGGCCGCGGGGCGTTCCTCTCGGAGTTCGGCGCCTCGGGCCGGGGCCGCGGCGAGTTCCTCAAGCCGGCCGGGATCGCGCGGGGCCCCGACGGCACGCTGTTCGTCGCCGACCGCTGCAACTGGCGCGTGCAGCACTTCACCGCGGACGGCCAGTTCATCGAGTCCTTCGGGGAGGGCTCGCTCGCCTCCCCCACGTTCCTGGCCGTGGACCGCACGGGCCGGGTGTTCGTCAGCGACTACCACCGCGTCGCGGTCTACGGCCCGTCCGGCAGCACCCGGGCGCGGACGCCGGCGCGCGCGGCGCACCACAACGGCATCGACATCTACTGCCGCCACGTGGGGCCGAACTACGGCGCGCCGGACCGCCGGGCGCCGCAGCGCTAGGTCGCGACGGTCTCGGTCCCCAGCTCCTCGCTGAGCGTCACGTCGATCGAGTAGTCGATCGGCACGACGATGATCGAGGGGACGTCGAGCGTCAACGCCCGCTCCAGGCGGCCGGCGAAGTCGCCGACCGACTCGCAGCGCCAGGCCGCGCAGCCGAAGCTCTCGCCCAGCTTCACGAAGTCGGGGTTGGTGAAGTCCACGCCGAAGTGGCGGCCGAACTTCTTGTCCTGCTTCCACACGATCGACCCGTACTGGCGGTTCTCCCAGATCACGTTGACCACGGGCGTGCGCATCCGCACGGCGGTCTCCAGCTCCTGGCAGTTCATGAGGAACCCGCCGTCGCCGTTGACGGTCACCACCCGGCGCTCGGGGTGGACCATCCGGGCCGCGATCGCGCTGGGCAGCGCGATCCCCATCCCCGCCAGGCCGTTGGCGATCAGCACCGTGTTGGGCTCGTGGGCGGGGAACATGCGGGCGATCCACAGCTTGTGCAGCCCAACGTCGGAGATCAGCATGTCGTGCGGGCCCAGCGCCCGTCGGATCTCCCACAGCGCGCGCGGCGGGCGCATCGGGAAGGAGTCGTCCGTGCGCCCGGCCTCGAAGTAGCCCATCACGATCTCGTTCAGCCGGCTGCGCGCCGGCCGGCCGTCGGGCGTGACCACCGGCCCGGCGGTCTCGCCCAGGCGGGAGAGGATCACCTCCATGTCGCCGATCAGCTCGACCTCGGTGACGAAGTGCTCGTCCACCTCGACGCTCGTGGTGTCGATGCAGACGATGCGCTTGTCGCGCTTGGGGTTCCAGTTGGCCGGGTCGTGCTCGACCAGGTCGTAGCCCACGGTGATCACCACGTCGGCGTCCTCGAAGCCGGCCAGCGCGTAGTCGCGTGACTGCAGGCCCACCGTCCCCACGAAGTGCTCGTCCTCGTAGTCGAGCAGCCCCTTGCCCATGAAGGTCTCGGCCACCGGGATGCCGGTGACCCGGGAGAACTCGCGCAGCGCGCCCGCCGCGCCCACGCGGGCGCAGCCGTTGCCGGCGAGGACGATCGGGTTCTGCGCCTCGCGCACGACGCGGGCGGCGAGCTCCAGCTCTGTGGCGCTGGGCTCCGGGCGGCGAAAGCCGGAGCGGACCGGCAACGGCTCGGCGTCCAGCTCGGCGGCCATGACGTCCTCGGGCAGCTCCAGGTGCGTGGGGCCGGGCTTCTGGGCCTGGGCCACCTTGAAGGCCTTGCGCACCGCCTCGGGCACGATGGCCGGGGAGGTGAGCTGGGCGTTCCACTTGACGATCGGGCGCATCAGGGAGACGACGTCGATGTGCTGGTGGGACTCCTTGTGCATCCGCTCCAGGTCGCTCTGCCCGGTGAGCGCCACCAGCGGCGAGTGGTCGAGGTAGGCGTCGGCCACCGCGGTGACCAGGTTGGTCGCCCCCGGGCCCAGGGTCCCCAGGCACACGCCGGCGCGCCGGGTCAGACGGCCGTAGGTGTCGGCCATGTAGGCGCCGCCCTGCTCGTGGCGGACGGGGACGAACTCCACGCTGGAGCGATCCAGGGACTCGTTGAGGTCCAGGGTCTCCTCGCCCGGGATCCCGAAGACGTACTCGACGCCCTCGGCCTCCAGGCACTCGACGAAGACGTCGGAGGCGCGGCGCCGACTCACGGCGGTGAAGGTATCAGCGGTCGCTCGCGCGAGCCCTGTGCTGGAGCTCGCCGGCCAGCTCGTCGCCGATCTCGGGCCGGCCGTTGCGCCGCCGGCGCTCGTTGATGCCCTCGATCATCTGGCCGATGTCCTCCTCCTCGACCTCGGCCATGCGGCCGTAGTCGGGACCGGACCGGCGGGCGGGCTTGGGATGCGCGCCGGAGGCCAGCCAGACCGGCACGCAGAGGGCGGCGAAGAGGACGAGGGTGGCCACGAGCGGGTCGGGCACGCGTGCAGCGTACGCCCACCCGCCGGGGCCGTCCAGCCAGATTCCGGTTCAGCTGCCGCCGTACACCCGCGACAGCGACTCCGCCACGCACACCGGCTTCTCGCCGCCCTCGACCTCGAAGGTCAGCTCGCTGGTGATCTGGGCGCCGCCGGGCACGTCCTCGACCTTGGCCAGGCGCATCCGCATGCGGACCTTGGAGCCGACCGGGAGCGGGGCGGGGAAGCGGACCTTGTTGAGGCCGTAGTTGACCCCGAAGTCGAAGCCCTCGGCCTTGAACATCGCGTAGGAGAACTTGGGTGCCAGCGACAGCGTGTAGTAGCCGTGCGCGATGGTCCCGCCGAAGGGGGTCTCCTTCGCGCGCTCCACGTCGAGGTGGATCCAGTTGTCGTCGCCGGTCACCTCCGCGAACTCGTTGATGTCCTCCTGCTTGACCTCGTGCCACTCCGAGATGCCGACCTCCTGGCCCTCGTGCGACTTGAGGTCCTCGAGTCCGTTGACGGTGAGCATTCGCCTTCCTCCAAGTCCGGTTCCGGGTACGTGGAAAGCTATCGGTGTGGCCCCGCTGCTCGCCGTCGACACGCCGTCGCTGCTGTTCCGCGCCTTCTACGCGCTGCCCGACTCGATCCGCGACGGCGAGGGGCATCCCGTCAACGCGCTGCTGGGCACCGCCAACCTGCTGCTGTTCGAGATCGAGCGCTTCTCCCCGCGGGCGGTGGTCCTGTGCTTCGGCGAGGAGGCCGCGCACTACCGGACGGAGGCCTTCCCGCCCTACCACGCCGACCGCATCGACATGCCCGACCCGCTGGAGTGGCAGTGGGAGCGCGCGCACGAGCTCTTCGAGGCCTTCGGGTTCCAGATCGCCACCACCCCGGACCTGGAGGCCGACGACCTGCTGGGCTCCTACGCCGCCGCCGAGGTGGCGGCGGGCGGCGAGGCGCTGATCCTCACCGGAGACCGCGACATGTTCCAGTGCGCGAGCGACCGGGTGCGGGTCCTGTACCTCAAGACCGGCGGCGCCCGGGGCGCGGAGGAGATGGGCCCGCAGGAGGTGATCGCCCGCTACGGCGTGCCGCCCGAGGCGGTGCCGGACTTCATCGCGCTGCGCGGCGACCCGTCCGACGGGCTGCCGGGAGCGAAGGGGATCGGGGAGAAGACCGCGGCCGACCTGCTGCGCCGCCACGGCTCGCTGGAGGCCGCCCTGGACGGCGCGATCCGCGAGAAGCCGGGCATCCGCAAGGCGCTGCTGACCGACCCCGACCTCCTGCGCTCCTTCAAGGACATCGCCACGCTGCGCCACGTCGACGTGAAGCCGCCGCCCGACCGGCGGCTGGACCTCGAGGAGGGCGCCGCGGCGGCCCGCGCGCTGGGGATGAACCGCCTGGCCGAGCGGTTGGAGAAGTGGGACCCGCAGTGAGCTACGGCGTGAAGCGCACGTGGATCACGTCGCCGTCGGCGACGACGTAGTCGCGACCCTCGACCCGCAGCGTCCCGCGGTCGCGGGCGACGGCGTAGGAGCCGGCGTCCACGAGCGCGTCCCAGCCGATCACCTCCGCGCGGACGAACCCGCGCTGGATGTCGGTGTGGATCGCGCCCGCCGCCTGGTGGACCGTGGACCCGCGCGCGACGTGCCAGGACTGGGCCGGCTTGTCGGTGGCGGCGGTGAAGAAGGCGATCAGGTGCAGCAGCTCGTAGGCGCCGCGCACCACGCGGGCCAGGGCGGACTCCTCGATCGCCAGCTCGCCGCGCATGGCCTCGGCCTCCTCGTCGTCGAGCTCGGCCAACTCGGACTCCAGCCGCGAGGACACCGCAACGGCCTGGGCTCCGCGCTCGCGCGCCGCGGCGGCCACCGCCTCCGGGACCTCGGAGTCCCCCTCGTCCACGTTGGCCACGAACAGGACCGGCTTGGCGGTGAGCGGCTGGAGCCCGCGCAGGGCGCCGGGCGCCCCCTCGGGCACCGGCACCGAGCTCGCGGGCCGGCCGGCCTGGAGCGCCTCGATCACGGCGCGCAGCCACGCCTCCTCGGCGATGGCCTCCTTGTCGCCGGAGCGCGCCGTGCGCTCCACGCGGTCCAGGCGCCGCTCGGCCTGCTCGAGGTCGGCGTACAGCAGCTCGGTCTCGATGGTCTCGATGTCCGCCGCCGGATCGACGCGGCCCGAGGGGTGGACGACGTTCGGATCCCCATGCGCGCGGACCACGTGGACGATCGCGTCCACCTCGCGGATGTTGGCCAGGAAGCGGTTGCCCAGGCCCTCGCCCTTGTGCGCGCCCTCCACCAGGCCGGCGATGTCGTGGAAGTCGATGGTGTCGTGGACCACCTCGGAGGCCGCCAGGACGTCTGCCACGCGCTCCAGGCGCTCGTCGCGCACCGGGACCACGGCCACGTTGGGCTCGATGGTGGTGAACGGGTAGTTGGCGGCCTCGGCCCCGGCCTGGGTGAGGGCGTTGAACAGGGAGGACTTGCCCGCGTTGGGCAGCCCGACGATGCCGACCTTCATCGCCGCGCGGACCCGACCAGGATCCCCAGCGCCGCGCCGGCCAGCGAGTCGCTGGGCCAGTGGACGCCGAGGTAGAGGCGTGAGAGCGCGAGGGCGGTGGCCAGCACGTAGAGCGGTCCGCCGGGCACCAGCGGCGAGTACGCGCGGGCCCCGGCGAAGGACGAGGTCGCGTGGGCGCTGGGGAAGGACAGGCCGGTCGGCGTGCCGGTCAGCGGAGGCAGTCCGGGCACGTCGGGGCGGCGGCGGCGCACGGCGAGCTTGACGGCGGTGTTGAGCAGGTAGGCGGCCGCCACCGTGGCGGCGCCGCGCAGCCAGCGCTCGCGCCGCGACGGGTCCAGCGCCGCCCCGGCGGCCCCGAGAGACAGCCACACGGCCGCGTGCTCGCCCAGGGCCGAGAAGCGCCGCACCGCGCGCTCCGCGCCCGGCGTGTGCCCGGCGGTACGCGCCAGGCGGAAGCCCGCTGCGTCGAGACGTGAGAGCACCGACTCAGCCGAAGCCGACGCGGTGCTCGTCCTTGTCGATCCGCAGGTAGACCACGGTGTCCAGGCGGATGTGCGCGACGCCGTCGTCGTGGGCCACCTCGAACCAGCCGCCCTCGCGCAGCGCGCCCTGGAGGCGCAGGATCTCCTCGTCGTCCATGCGGACCGGCAGCGACTGCCCGACCCCGAAGCCGATGACCACCTCGCGGACGGCCATCAGTGGTTCGCCGCCGGCTGGACTATCTCGGTCAACACGCCGCCCACCGTACCGGGGTGGACGAAGGCGACGCGCGAGTCACGGATCCCCACGCGGGGGGATTCGTCGATGAGCCGCAGGCCGGCGTCGCGCAGGCGGCCCAGCTCGGCGTCGATGTCCTCGACCGCATAGGCCACGTGATGTAGGCCCGGCCCCCTGCGGGCCAGGTACTTCCCGACCGGGGTGTCCGGGCCCAGCGGGGCCAGCAGCTCGACGTGGCTCTCGCCCACGTCCAGCAGCGCGGCGTCCACGCCCTGCTCCTCCACCGTCTCGCGGTGGGCGAGCGTGAGCCCGAGGGTGTCGCGGTAGAGCGTGAGCGCCGCGTCCATGTCCTGCACGGCGACGCCCACGTGGTCGATCCGGCCCAGCACGGCCGGGGAGTCTAGTCGCGCTTGGGATGCAGCCGCACGTCGGAGGCGGCCGCCACCCGGAGGTCTCCCGCCGACCGCGTGCGCACGGGCGGGACCCCCTCCATGATCTTGTCGATCTGGCCTCGGTTGAGGACCTCGTCGCGCAGCAGCGTCTCCGCGAGCTCCTCCAGCTTGCCGCGATGGCCCTCGATCAGCGCGTAGGCGGCGCGGTAGGCCTCGTTGGCCAGGTCGTGCTGCTCCTGGTCGCGCATCCGGCGGGTGATGTCGGACAGCTCGTCCCCGCCGACGTCCATCCGCGACGAGGCCAGCCCGGTGCCCATGGCGTACTCGTGGACCATGGCCCGGGTGATCTCGGCCACCTTGTGCAGGTCGTCGGCGGCGCCGGTGGTGATCGAGCCGAACACGATCTGCTCGGCCACGCGGCCGCCGAGCAGGACCGTCATGTAGTCGATCAGCTCCTGGCGGGTCTTCAGGTAGCGGTCCTCGGCGGGCAGGTTGAGCGTGTAGCCCAGCGCCCGGCCGCGGGGGACGATCGAGATCTTGTGCACGCGGTCCACCGTCGGAAGCAGCTCCGCGCAGACCGCGTGGCCCGCCTCGTGGTAGGCCACGACGCAGCGCTCGTGGTCGTTGAGCTTGCGCCGCGACTGCATGCCGGCCACCACGCGCTCCAGGGCGGCGTCGAAGTCGGCCATGTTGAGCGCGCTGGCCCCGCGGCGGGCCGCGCGGATCGCCGCCTCGTTGCAGATGTTCGACAGGTCGGCGCCCGTCAGGCCGCTGGTCTGCTTGGCCAGCAGGGATAGGTCGACCACGGCCTCCACCGGCTTGTCGCGCGTGTGCACCTCCAGGATGCCCTCGCGCCCCTTCACGTCGGGGGGCGTGACGAAGATCTGGCGGTCCAGACGCCCGGGGCGCAGGAGCGCGGGGTCGAGCTTCTCCATCAGGTTGGACGCGGCCATGACGACGACGTCGTCGGTGGTGGAGAACCCGTCCATCTCCACCAGCAGCTGGTTGAGGGTCTGGTCCTTCTCGCCCGAGACGTCCGACCCGCGGCGGCCGCCGACGGCGTCGAGCTCGTCGATGAAGATGATCGCGGGGGCGTTCTTGCGGGCGATGGCGAACAGGCGCCGGATCCGCGCCGCGCCCAGCCCGACGAACTGCTCGACGAAGGAGGACGCCGACTGGGAGAAGAAGTTGGCGCCGGACTCGTGCGCCACGGCCTTGGCCAGCAGCGTCTTGCCGGTGCCCGGCGGGCCGTGCAGCAGGATGCCCTTGGGGACCCGGGCGCCGAGCGCCTTGAAGCGCCGCGAGTCGCGCAGGAACTCCACCACCTCCTGGAGCTCGTGCTTGGCCTCGTCGGCGCCGGCGATGTCGGTCCAGGCGATCGAGACCTTCGACTCGGGCTTGATCTGCTGCGGCTTGGTCTTGGGCATCACCTTCAGCGTGCGCCACAGGAAGAACACGATGAGACCCATGAAGAGGATCGGGACCCAGGTGATGACCCAGGACTCGAACTCCGCGTAGGTGAAGGCCAGGGGGACCAGGTGCATCACCGCATCATCGGACGTAAACGCCCATCACTCAAACAATTTCGCGCGATTCCACACGCACGATCTCCGCCAGGGCGGCGCGGCCCACCTCCAGCTGCTCCGCCGTCGGCTCCCGGGTGCCCATGCGGCGCTGCAGCTCGTAGCCCGGACGGCGCAGGGCGCGGGCCGTCCGGCTGTCGCCGTGGCGCTCGGCCCAGGAGAAGACCTCGACCGCGACCGCGACCGACCCGAGGGCCACCGCGGCGTTGGCCAGCGGGCCCGGGCGCTGGACCGTGCGGCGCAGCAGCGCGGCGCCCGCCACGTTGGCCGCGAGCATGGGCGCCACCAGGTTCGAGCCACAGCGGTCGTGCTCCTTGGCCGCGGCGGCGGCGTCCTCCTCCCCCTGCTCGTAGGCCGCGATCGACTTGTGCTCCACGCCGTGGTAGGCGGCGGTCTCGCCACCGCGCAGGGACAGCAGGGCCGGCGCCAGGGAGACGATGCCCGCCATCGCCTCGGCGGCCGGACCGCGGGCGTGGCGCCGCAGCAGCACGCCGGTGGCGGAGGCGCCGGCCACCCCGGCGGCCACGCGGACGTCCTCGAACGGCAGCTGCGCGCAGGGCAGCGCACGCTTGACCAGGGGGATGACCGCGAAGGCCTCCGCCAGGCGCGCCACGCCCCGCACCCCGGGGACGCGGTCGAAGCGCCGCAGCCGCGGCTTGGGCCCGGAGGCCACCCGCAGCTCGCCGGAGCGGTCGCGGACCGCCGCGGCCCAGTGCGTCGGGCCGTGCACGAGCAGCCCGTTGCGCAGCGCCATCCCGCCCAGGCGCAGCGGCTCGCTCATCCCAGGACCTCGCGGGCTAGGTCGCGGAAGAAGCCGGCCGCGAAGCCGACGTCGCGGACGTCGATGCGCTCGTCGGCGCCGTGGATCAGCGGGGCGGACTCGTGCAGGGTCATGTGCTTCTGCGGGAAGAACCCGTAGGCCTGGCAGTCGGGGAAGGCGTTGCGAAACCAGCGCGAGTCTGTGAACCCCGGGAGCATGGTGGGGATGACCTCGGCGCCCGGGTCGTGGGCCCCGACCCAGCCCCGGATGGCGTCCGCCAGCGGCCCCTGCGCCGGAGAGCGGTTGCCCACCACCTCCTCCAGGAACTCCATCCGGTAGCCCTCTGTGCCCAGCACCTCCTCCACGCGCGCGCGGGTCTCCTGCGCCCCCATCCCGGGCGGGACGCGGCAGTCCACCTCGAGCACGGCCTGGGAGGGGATCACGTTGATCTTCTCCGAGGCGCGGATGCGGGTGGGCGTGACGCTGACGCCCAGCGTCGGCTCGATCAGCAGCGCGAGCAGGGGATCCTGCGCGCGCAGGCGGTCCAGGGCGCCGGCCGGGTCGCTGCCGTCGAAGTGGTCCTCGCCGAGGATCGCCGCGAGCTGGGCGCGCGGCTCCGGGCCGACGTCCAGGGAGGGCTGCAGGCGCCCGAGGCGCTCCAGCACCGGCGCCATCTTCAACAGGGCGTTGTCGCCCATCCGCGGGATCGATGCGTGACCGGCCACTCCGTCGGTGGTGACCGAGAAGCGGAACACCCCCTTTTCGGCGCAGCACAGGCCGTAGAAGCGCCGCCCGTCGTACTCCATGACGGCTCCGCCGCCCTCGTTGACCAGGTAGTCGCAGCGCACCCTGTCCGGGTGGCGCTCGGTGAGGAACTGGGCGCCGAAGCGCCCGCCCGCCTCCTCGTCGACCACGCACATCACGAGCAGCTCGCCGCGCGCCGGGCGCCAGCCCTCGCGCGCCAGGGACGCGGCGGCCGCGGCCTCGGCGGCCGTCTGGGACTTCATGTCCAGCGCGCCCCGGCCCCAGACGAAGCCGCCGTCCAGGTCGCCGGACCAGGGATCGTGCGTCCACGCGCCGGGGTCGGCCAGGACCGTGTCGACGTGGGAGAGGTAGCCGAGGGTGGGCCCGTCGTCCTGGCCCGGCAGCCGGGCCAGCAGGTTGGGACGGGCATCGTCGAGGGCCAGCAGCTCGCACTCGAAGCCCGCCTCCTCCAGGTAGCCCCGCAGGAACTCCTGGGCCTCGCGCTCGTTGCCGGGCGGGTTGACGGTCTCGAAGCGGATCAGCCGCTGCAGCAGCTCGGTCGCCTCGTGCTGGAGGTCGCCCATGGCCGACGATGCTACGTCACGGCCTGGGCCACCATCGCCGCCGCGGCGATCAGCAGCACGACCGCGATCGCGCGGATGAGCTGGGCCTCGGACAGGCGCCCGGTGAGGCGGGCGCCGAGCAGCGCGCCGGGGATGGAGGCGGCGGCGCCCACCGCCAGGTCGCCCCAGTCGGGGCGTGCGCTGGGCAGGTGGCCGATCACTCCGGCCACGCCGACGCAGAAGCCGACGGTTACGTTGGTCCCCACGGCGCGGGCGGGGGTCTCGTGCACGACGCGCAGCAGCGCCGGCATCCGCAGCGAGCCCAGGATCAGGCCGACGACGCCCCCCAGCAGGCCGATCACGAAGCCGGTGGCGACCGCGGCGCGCAGGTCGAGCGCCGGCGCCGGGGCGTCCGCGTCCGCCGACCGCCGCGGAGGCGTCCAGCGCAGGAGGCCGATCCCGGACTGCAACAGGACGGCGGCGATGACCAGCAGCAGGACGTCCCCGGGGATCAGGCCCGAGAGGTAGCCGCCGATGAGCCCGCCGGCGACCGACGGCGGAGCCATCCAGGCGAACAGCCTCCAGTTGACGCGGCCGGCACGGATGTGGGCGATGGACGCCGTCGCCGCGGAAATCGCGCTGATCCCCAGGTTGGCCCCCGCCGCCGCGCCCGGCGAGGCCGCGATGAGCACCGTGGCCGGCAGGCGCAGGTTCCCCAGGACGAGCCCGACCAGGCCGCCCGCGAGGGCGACCAGGAAGCACCAGAGGGCGAACAGCGCCAGCTCCATCGGCCGGGATCTTGACGGCCCTGCCGGGGCCGGCTCTTCGCGGTCCTGCGCGGCCGCGATACTGGGCCGGATGGATCGCCTCTTCGAGTCCGACGACGCGCCGCGCGGGCGCACCCCGGTGCCACCGGAGGAGGCGCCCCTGCCGGTGCGCATGCGCCCGGCGACCGTGGACGAGGTCGTGGGCCAGGCCCACCTGCTGGGCCCGGGCTCGGCGCTGCGCCGGGCGATCGAGGAGGGCCGTCCGCACTCGATGGTGCTGCACGGCCCGCCGGGGACGGGAAAGACGACGCTGGCGCGGATCGTGGCCGTGCACGCCAACGCGGCCTTCGAGGAGGCCAGCGCGGTCAACGCGGGGAAGGCCGAGGTGTCGGCCGTGCTGGAGCGCGCGGCGCTGCGGCGCCAGGGCACGGGCGAGGGGACCGTCTTCTTCCTGGACGAGATCCACCGCTTCAACAAGGCCCAGCAGGACGCCCTGCTGCCCGCGGTCGAGGAGGGGCTGATCACGCTGATCGGGGCTACGACGGAGAACCCGTACTTCGAGGTCAACGCGGCCCTGCTCTCCCGCGTGTCCGTGTACGAGTTGCAGGCGCTGGAGGACGAGGACCTGCTCGCGCTGCTGCGCCGCGCGCTGGAGCGGGGCGAGTGCGGGGAGGCGTCGGTCCCCGATGACGTCCTGGAGTTCCTGGCGTCCAGGGCCGGCGGCGACGCCCGCGCCGCGCTGGGCGCGCTGGAGCTGGCCTGCGAGACCGCGGGCTCCGGGACGCTGACCCTGGAGCAGGCCGAGGACGCGCTGCAGCGCAAGGCGATCCGGTACGACCGCAAGGCCGACCAGCACTACGACACGATCTCGGCCTGGATCAAGGCCACGCGCGCCTCGGACCCCGACGCCTCCCTGTACTACCTCGCGGTGATGCTGGAGGGCGGCGAGGACCCGCGCTTCATCGTGCGCCGGATGGTGATCCTCGCGTCCGAGGACGTCGGGAACGCCGACCCGCGGGCGCTGGAGGTGGCGGTGGCCGCCGCGCACGCGGTGGAGCACGTTGGGCTGCCGGAGTGCCAGTTCGCGCTCGCGCAGGCGGCGATCTATTTGTCCCTGGCGCCCAAGTCCGACGCGGCCAAGCGCTCGATCGGCGCCGCCCGCGGCCACATCCGCGAGCACGGCGCGAAGATGCCGCCGCCCGCGATCCGGTCGCACCCCGAGGGCTACGACTCCCCCCACCGCCACCCCGGACACCTCAACGAGCAGGAGGTCATGCCGGAAGGAGTCGAGGGCGAGCGGTTCTACGCGCCCGACGACGCCGAGGCGGCGTTCCGCGAGCGGCTGGCGGAGATCCGCCGAGCGCGGGGTCGCAACGCCTGAGCGTGAGGTGAGTCACAGGGCGCAGGATTCTCATCGAATCGGGCAAAGGCCATGCCACTGTGATGGCGATGGTCGAACCTCTCGACACCGGCGCGCTGCTGTCGCGCACCTATGAGCTCCCCGCCGGCCCGCGGGTGTGCCTGCGCTACGTGCACCGCACGGACGTTCCGGGCCTGAGCCGGCTGTTCGCGCAGCGGGAGATCGACGCCGGCGACATGGCGCTGACGCGGCTCGTCCGCTACGACCCGACGCGGCGCGCCGTCCTGTGCGCGACCGCCCCGGTGGACTCCACGGAGCTGATCGTGGGAGTGGGCGCTATCGACCTGCATCCGGACGCCGAGCCGGACACCCTGGTGGTCGACGAGCGGCTCACCGAAGGACTGGGCGAGCTGCTGTACGGCGCCCTGCTGGGCCGGGCCCGCGCGCGGCGCGTCGCCTAGCGCTTCCCGCGCGGGATAATCGGCCGCGATGGCCGTCGCCGCCCGCCCCACGACGCTCGAATCGTTCTCTCCCACCACCGGGGAGCTCCTGGGCGCCGTGCCCACCGTCGCGCCCCAGGACGTGCAGGGGATCGTGGACGAGGTCGCGCAGGTCCAGCCGTTCTGGGCCCAGCTGCCGCTGGCCGAGCGCGGGCGGCACCTGCGGCGCGCCGCCCAGGTGATCGTGGACGAGATGGACGACATCCGCGACCTGATCGCCCGCGAGCAGGGCAAGCCGCGCACCGAGGCCTACGTGATGGAGATCGTCCCCACGATCGACGCCCTGCACTGGGTCGCCGACGCCGGGCC
>JAWVFR010000113.1:0-17690 GCA_033855845.1 Solirubrobacteraceae bacterium | reverse complement strand
GATGATGATCTTCACGCCGAACTCCGCGGCCTTCTCGGCGGCCTCGAAGGCGCCCGAGACCTCGTTGTGGTCGGTCACGGCGATCGCCCCGAGGCCCTGCGCCTTGGCCGTGGCCAGCAGCACCTCGACCGGCGTCGCGCAGTCGGGCGAGTGGTCGGTGTGCATGTGCAGGTCGACGTCGATCAGCGGCCGCTTGCGCAGGCGCTCGCGCAGCTTGGAGTCGCCCTGCGCCGGGTGCCGGCGCGCCGCCAGCTCGCGGTAGGACTCCTCCACCTCGTCGGCCACGCGCGTCCAGGTCAGGCGCTCGCGCAGGACGTCGGCGTTGGCCCGCAGCCGGGCGCGCAGGTCGTCGTCGCCCACCAGCCGCGTGAGCTGGGCGGTCATCGTCTCCAGGTCCCCGGGCTCGAACAGCAGCCCCAGCTCGCCCTCGCCCAGCAGCTCCTCGTACACCGGCAGGCGCGCGGCCAGCGGGACCGCGCCCGCCGCGAGCGCGCGCACCACCAGCCCGGGGGACGGCGAGGTGCCGGTGGAGGCGAAGACCGCGACGTCCGCTCCGTCCAGCCGCACGTCCGCGGCGCCGCGGATCGGCCCCTCCACGTGCAGGCGCTCGCGCACCTCCCGGCGCACCGAGGCGGGCGGCGCCGAGTCCTGGCTGGACCACATCGTGGCGCTCCACGCCGGCGCCATCGGCACGCGGCGCAGCGCGCGCAGGAACAGGCGCAGGGCGGGGCGCTCCTCGCGGTGGGGGAAGGCGATGCGGACGCCGGAGCCCCAGACCGCCGGCCCGTCGCCGGAGGGCGGGTCGGCGCCGGGCATGATCACGCGATAGCCGGCCGGGAAGAACTGCTTCAGCAGGTCGGCGGTGGCGTCGTAGGAGGCCAGCCGCGCGTCCAGGCGTCCGAAGAACAGCTCCACCACGCGCCGCGCCAGCTGGGTGGACACGACGTGCTCCGACGGCGCGTGGAACGTCCCCACGTTCAGCGCGCGCGAGTGGCGCAGGGCGGCGCTGGACGTGCTGGGCGCGAAGGGCTCGTGCACGTGCACGAGGTCCAGCGGCAGGACCGTGAGCGCCTCCTCGATCGTGCGCGCCACGTCCACGGGCAGGCGTCGCGAGCCGCGCCGCGCCGAGCCCACCGGCAGCACGTCGCCGACGCCCAGGACGCGGGGCGGGTCCCCGGGCGCGGGCAGCAGCGCGTCGCCCCCGCCGCGCAGGCCGGCGCGGGTCTGGCGCACCAGGCCCGAGCGCGTCGACGGCGCGATCACCGCCACCCGGTGTCCGCGCCGGGACAGCTCCTCCGACACCCGCTCCACATAGAGGTTGACCTCGTGCCCCGCCTCCCACGCGTACGGCGTGACCTGGGCGATGGCGAATGAATCGGCGCTCACGGCGCAAACATAGTGACGGCCCGCCGGAGCGGGCCGTCACCAACGCATCGAATCGGACGCCGGGTGGCTAGGCCTTGGCCGTCTTCGGAGCCGGCACGCCCTGGGGCGCGGTCCCCGGCTGGCCGGCGTACTTGGCGATGAACGCCTCGGTCGCCTCGCGGGCCTCGCCGTCGGGGCGCTGCGTGTGGGGCGACTTCATGAGGTAGGAGCTGGGCCCGTCGAGCTGGCCCGCGACGCCGTGGTTGAGCGCCAGCTTGCACAGGCGTACGGCGTCGGTGACGATGCCCGCCGAGTTGGGCGAGTCCCAGACCTCGAGCTTCATCTCCAGGTTGAGCGGCACGTCGCCGAAGGCCTGGCCCTCGACGCGGATGTGCGCCCACTTGCGGTCGGTCAGCCACGGAACGTAGTCCGAGGGGCCGATGTACACGTCGTCGGCCGGCAGCTCGTGCTCCATGATCGACGTGACCGCGTTGGTCTTGGAGATCTTCTTGGACTCCAGGCGCTCGCGCTCGAGCATGTTGAAGAAGTCCATGTTGCCGCCGACGTTGAGCTGCGAGGTGCGCAGCATCTTCACGCCGCGCTCGCCGAACAGGCGGGCCAGGGTGCGGTGGACGATGGTGGCGCCGACCTGCGACTTGATGTCGTCGCCGATGATCGGCAGCCCGGCCTTGGTGAACCGGTCGTTCCAGTAGTCCTCGCGGGCGATGAACACCGGGATGCAGTTCACGAACGCGCACCCGGCCTCCAGCACCTGCTCGACGTACCACTTGGTGGCCAGCTCCGAGCCCACCGGCAGGTAGGACACGACGACGTCGGTGTGGGTGTCCTTGAGGATTCCGACGATGTCGTCGGTCTTGCCCGGCGCCTTCTCGATGCGCTGGGAGAGGTACTTGCCCAGGCCGTCGTGGGTCATGCCGCGATGGACCTCGACGCCCAGCTCGGGGACCTCCGCGAACTTCAGCGTGTTGTTCTGGCCCGACCAGATCGCCTGGGACAGATCCTTGCCGACCTTGTCGGAGTCGATGTCGAAGGCGGCGCTGAACTCGATGTCGCGCACGTGGTAGCCGCCGAGGTCGACGTGCATCAGGCCCGGAACGTCCTGCTCCGGGTCGGCGTCCTTGTAGAACTGGACGCCCTGCACGAACGAGGAGGCGCAGTTGCCGACGCCGATGATGGCGACGCGCACCTTCTCCTGCTGGTAGCGGCCGGCGCCGTTGCTGGCTGCCTGGCCGTTGGTCTTTCCGTTGGTGCTCACGTTTGGGTGTTCCTCCTCAGGAAGGCAAAGGCCCGGAACGGGCCCAGAGCAAAGGTATCGCGGCTCGCCCGTACGGGTTACATACCCCGCTTACGCCGCCTCGACCGCCCGCAGCTCGCCGCGCACGTGCCAGATGCGCTGGAGCGTCGTGAACAACGTCAGCACGGCGAGCACGTACACGGAGGGCGCGAGCAGCTCGAAGTCGCCCAGCGAGGCGCCCTTCGCGAACACCAGGCCGATGGAGAGGATCACCACGCGGACGGCCCGCGTGGCGAGCCCGACCTTGCACTCCACGCCCAGCGCCTCGGCCCGGGCGCGCGTGTAGGAGACCATCAGGGAGAACAGCACCGCCGCCACCGTGGCGGCCACCGCCAGGTCGTCCCCGCGGGCGGCGAAGTAAGCGCCCACGGCGATCAGGACGATGCCCTCCTCCAGGCGGTCCAGCGTGGAGTCCAGGAAGGCCCCGAACGGCGAGCCCTTGCCCGACATGCGCGAGTAGCGCCCGTCGAGCGTGTCGCAGATGGAGCCCACGATGAAGGCCACCCCGGCCAGGAAGAAGTACCGCTGCCAGACCAGCACGGCCGCGACCACGTTGAGCGCGAACCCGGTGAGGGAGATGGCGTTGGGGGTGAGGCGCGACTCGATGAGCCGCTCGCGCATCACGGTCGACATCTCCTGCGCCGTGGGAGCGCCGCGCCGCGGCGCGGCCATCAGGCGGTGGCCCCGGCGCGCACGGGCGAGAAGGCCCAGACCCCCGGGCGGGCGCGGGCCAGCAGCGCCTGGGCGATCCAGGCTGAGAGGATCGCCACGAGGGCGCCGAGGAAGGCGTCCATCCAGAAGTGGTTGCCCGTGGCGACGACCACGAAGGTGACCAGGACGGGATACACCGCCCATACGATCCGCCAGAGCCGTGCCTTGACCAGGCGGGCCATCGGCCAGCCGATCATCACCGCGAAGGCCACGTGCATCGAGGGCACGGCGGCGTAGCGGTTGACCAGCGCGCTGACGGTCAGGCTGTCCTGGGGGATGCCGGTGAAGTCCGCGACCGAGTCGGTGAAGCCCCACTCGGGGAAGAACCGCGGCGGCGCCGTCGGGTACAGGACGTAGGCCGCGAGCGCGAGCACCATGGCGACCATGAACATGTTGCGCACGAAGTAGAAGCTCGAGTTGTGGAACAGGTAGATGAAGACCAGGGCCCCGAGCGTGATCACGAAGTGCGAGTTGAGGTACGTCCAGCTCGCCGAGTTGATCAACCACGAGCTGCCGCTGGCCCAGGCCTGCACCGCCGGCTCGAAGAAGAGGTTCAGCGTGCGTTCGAGGTAGATCAGCGTGCGGCCGTTGGCGAACGCGTCCGCCGCCTTGCTCTCCACGGCGCCGCGGACGAAGCTGTAGCCGTAGTAGGCGGCCGCGAACAGCGCGACTTGGCGCATGACGTCGAGGACACCATGCGGCAGAACACGAGCCTCGAGCTGGCGCAGACGGAGGAGCATGACGCGGGCGCCGCCCAGCTTACCGGCAGCGCGGCCCGCGGTCCACGACCCGCAGGAGGGAGAAGTCGGTCGCCACGCGGACCGTTCCGGGACGCTTAAGCCGCACGCGCGTGAAGCCGCCCGGCCCCTCCTGTACGCAGCCCGATCCGGACTCCAGCTGCCAGTAGGGCGTGTAGCGCACCCGCACGTCGGTGACGCCGGCCGCGTCCGCGCGCAGCGTGAAGGACGTCGGCCCAAGCTCCACCACCCGGGCGCCGCCCGTGGCCATCGGCGCCGCGTCGCGGAAGCGGTAGACGTGCCAGTTGCGGTTGCTCCACACCGGCTGCAGGTAGGGGAGCCCGTGCGCGATGAGCTTCGCCTCGCCCTCGGCCGCGTGGTCCAGCGGCGCGTAGGCGACGGCCACGTACTCCACGCCCGTGGAGCGCAGCCAGGCGCGGTAGTCGGCCGCATAGAGAATCGGCTCGTGGATGTAGAAGACGTCGTTGTACTTGATGTCCAGCTGGCGCTCCCAGCCGCGCGCGAGCTGGAAGTGGGGGGCGACGTGGACGGTCTCCCAGTGGTTCTTCAGCGAGGGGATCTCGATGCGCCCCGTGGGATGCACCGAGCGCAGGTAGGCGTTCAGCGGGGCGTGGAAGGACGCCTCGACCGAGGGGTCGTCGATGGCCTTGTTCACGTCGCGGTAGGGGGCCATCCATTGCCAGTAGAGCAGCGGCAGAGCGAGCACGGCGAGGAGCTTGCGCCGGTGCGGCCACAGCACGCAGGCCAGCAGCGGGCCCGCGAACTGGGTGCCTACGCGGGTGACGTTGGCGCCCATCGGGGTGTCGATGTACATGGAGGCGGTGCAGGACAGCGCGTACAGGACCGCGCCCCAGCGCAGGGCGCGGTTCTCCCTCGGGACGAACAGGACGAACGGGACGGCGACCAGGACCGTGGGCCAGAAGGTGGACATGGGGAACGGCTGGTGGCCGCCCTCGGGAAAGGCGACGGCCAGCGCACCGGCGGCGCCGAAGGCGGCGGCCGCGACCACGAGGCTGAGGCGCCGGCGGTTGGCCAGGCCGTCGGCGACTCCCGCCATGGCGAGCAGCAGCCCGGCCACGGGGCTGCCGAGCGACGTCAGGATCGCCAGCGCGGCGGCGGGGACCGCGCGTCCGCGTTGGACCGCGAGCAGCGCCCCCAGGCCGAGGGCCACGCCGAGGCCGAAGGTGAGCCGGCCGGTGAAGAGGTTGGTCGCGGTCGCGAGCCCGAACCAGATCGCGCCCACCCGGGCCTGCGAGCCCCAGCGCGCCGTGGCCAGTCGCTCGAACAGCACGGCCGAGGCGACCGCGGACAGCGCGCCCACCAGGCGCGGCCCCGCGATCGAG
Source organism: Solirubrobacteraceae bacterium (assembly GCA_033855845.1). Lineage (GTDB taxonomy): Bacteria > Actinomycetota > Thermoleophilia > Solirubrobacterales > Solirubrobacteraceae > AC-38. Next base: position 12,198 of record JAWVFR010000113.1, on the reverse strand, counting down.
GCCAGGGGCGGGAACAGGACGCTGTAGCCCGGCGTGTGGTGGCCGCCGAACCACTGCCCGTTCCACACCGTGAACCCGGCCTCCCGGAACAGGTTGGTCCGGTAGACCTGGGCGGCGAGGTCAGCGCTGTAGGGCGCGACGATGAGGTAGACGAGCGCGAGCGCGGCGGCCGCGAGCGCGGACTCGACCATCGCACGGCGTGCGAAAAGGCGCTGAGGAAGTGCGAGCGGGGCGGTGGCCATCGGGCACAGGGAACTACTCCGCGGCCAGGAAACGACACACGTCGCCGACGACCGCGGGGGCGTCGATCCAGGGCCAGTGGCCGGCCCCGGGCACGCGCCGGGCTTCGGCGTCGGGCAGCCTCTCAGCATAGGCGTCGGCGACCCGGGTCTCCAGATACGGGTCCTGCTCGCCCCATACCACCAGCGCCGGGCAGCCGATGCGCCCGAGCTGCTCGCCGGCGGCCGCCAACGCGGCCTCGGGCGAGGCGCGGTACAGGCGCAGGATCGCCCGCTGCGTGCCCTGGTCGAAGTCGCGCCACCAGCGCTCCAGCACGTCCGGGGGCACCGGGCCCGCGAAGCCCTCGCGCGCGAGCAGGCGCATGCCGAGCCGCGTGGTGGCCCCCATCGCCAGCTCCCCGACGCCGCGCCGACGCCACCAGCGCGCGGTGCGGTGCCAGCGGTAGCCCGGCAGGAGGGGGACGGCGTCGATCAGCACCAGCCGCTCCACCCGCTCGGGCGCGCGCTGCGCCAGCGCCAGGCCCACCACACCCCAGTCGTGGGCCACGAGGCGGAAGCGGTCCACGCCCACGTGGTCGAGGAAGCGCTCCAGCCAGCGCGCGTAGCCCTCGATGTCGTACTGGAAGTCGCCGCGCTTGGCCGAGCGTCCGAAGCCGGGCAGGTCGGGGGCCAGCCCGCCGGTGCGCTCCAGGAACGGCTCCCACATCGCGCCGGAGTCGGGCACGCCGTGGAGGTAGAGCACGGGAGAGCCCTCGCCCGGCGCGCTGCGCCAGGCGATCGGCTGCTCGTCGATGTCCTCCACCACGGCCTCCACGGGCGGGCGAGGTTAACGTGAGGCGCATGCCGACGCTCTGTCTCGGCGAGGCGCTCGTCGACCTGATGTGTGAGCGGCCCGTCAGCGGCCTCGCCCAGGCCGACGCCTTCGTGCCCCACTTCGGGGGCGCGGTGGCGAACGTCGCCGTGGCCGCGGCGCGCCTCGGCGCGCCGGTCGCCCTGGCCGGCGGAGCGGGCGACGACGCGTTCGGGGAATGGCTGCGCGAGCACCTCGAGGCCGAAGGGGTGGACCTGGAGTGGTTCGGACGCACGCCGCGCCTCGCCACCCCGATCGCGTTCGTCACGGTGGACGAGGCCGGCGAGCCGGAGTACGCGATCTACGGCGAGGGCATAGAGGCGCTGATCGTGGCCTGCGGGCCGCGGCTGGACGAGGCGCTGGAGCGCTGCGACGGCCTGTTCTTCTCCTCCAACACCCTCGCCGGGACGCAGGAGCGCGAGCTGACGCTGCGGGCGCGCGAGCGCGCACTGGAGCTGGGCCGGCCCATCTGCTTCGACCCCAACCTGCGCCTGCACCGCTGGGAGTCTGAGCAGCGGGCGGTGGAGTCGGCCAACCTGTGCGTCCCGGGTGCGCTGCTCGTCCGCTGCAACCGCGCCGAGGCGCAGGCACTCACCGGCTTGGACGACCCCGAGGCCGCGGCGCGGGCGCTGGTGGCCGCGGGCGCCGCGACCGTCGTCGTCACCCTGGGCCCCGACGGCGCACTCCTGCGCGGCGCCGCGCACGCGGACGTGGCGGGCCGCCCGGCCCGCGTCCTGAGCACGGTGGGCGCGGGCGACGCGCTGATGGGCGTGCTGCTGGGCCGCCTCGCGCTGGCGGGCTACGACCCCGCCGCGGTGGCGGGCGCGCTCCCCGAGGCGATCGAGGCCTCCGCCCGCGCCACCGAGCGCTGGGGCGCGGTGTGACCTGGGCGCGGCCGCGCGCCCGGCGCGTGCACGCCATCCGCGACCGGCTGCGCGACGTCTACGGCCGGGTCTTCTGGCCGCCGCACGGCGCGCCACTGGACGAGCTGGTCCTGACCGTCCTGTCCCAGAGCACCAACGACCGCAACCGCGACGTCGCCTACGAGCGCCTGCGCGCGCGCTTCCCGAGCTGGGCCGCGGTGCGCGACGCGCCGGTGGAGGAGGTGGAGGAGGCCATCCGCCCGGGCGGCATCTCGAAGGTCAAGTCGAAGCGCATCCAGGACATCCTGCGCGCGCTGCCGGAGGATCTGGACCTCGAGTTCCTCCGCGATGCGCCGCTGGAAGAAGCCCGCGCGCTCCTCGTCGCGCTGCCCGGCGTGGGCCGCAAGACCGCGGCCTGCGTGCTGCTGTTCTCCTACGGGCGCCGCGACGTGCCGGTGGACACCCACGTCGGACGGGTGGCCACCCGCCTGGCGCTGCTGCGTCCCGGGGCCGGCTCCGACGAGCAGCACGACGAGCTGACGCGCATCACCCCGCCCGGCGAGGAGCTGGAGTTCCACATCAACCTGCTGCGCCACGGCCGCCGGACCTGCCACGCGCGGCGGCCCGACTGCGCCGCGTGCGCCCTGCGCCGCCGCTGCCCGGCCGCGAGCGCCTTCCTCGCGTGAGCCGCGCCCGCGCCGCCGAGCTGGCCCTGGTCGCGATCGCCGCGGTCTGGGGGCTCACGTTCACGATGGTGCAGGACGCAGTCGAGCGACTGCCGGTCACCGCGTTCCTGGCCTACCGCTTCCTGCCGGCGGCGCTGCTGGTCGGCCTGGTGTTCCGCCGCGACCTCGCCCGGCTGAGCCCGGCCGGTTGGCGCGCCGGAATCGTGATGGGCGCGTTCCTGACCGCCGGCTACCTGCTCCAGACGCTCGGCCTGCGCGAGACCAGCGCGTCGAACGCCGGCTTCATCACCGGCCTGTTCGTCGTGCTCACGCCACTGCTGGGCGCGGTCGTCCTGCGCCAGCGCGCCGGGCGCACGGCGTGGTTGGCGGCGGGCGCCTCGGCGGTCGGCCTGTTCCTGCTCTCGGGCGCCGGCGCCGACTTCCGCGCGGCCGGAGACGGTCTCGTGCTGCTGTGCGCCATCGCCTTCTCCGCGCACATCCTCGCCACCGACCGTGGCGTCGCCCGCCACCCGACCGGGGCGCTGGTGGCGGTGCAGCTCGGGGTCTGCGGGTTGATCTGCCTGCTGGTCGCCGCCGCGGCCGGAGAGCTCCAGGCCCCGCGGGGGACGACCGTGTGGAGCGCGTTGGTCGTCACCTCGCTGGTCGCCTCGGCGCTGGGCTTCCTGGTCCAGACCTACGCCCAGCAGCACGCGTCCCCGGCGCGCACCGCCCTGATCCTGGCCTCCGAGCCCGCGTTCGCCGGGCTGTTCGGCTACCTCCTCGCCGGCGACCGCCTCGGCCCCGTCGAGTGGGCGGGCGCGGCCGTGATCCTCGCCGCGATCGTCGCCGTCGACCTCGTCCCCCGCCTCCGCCCCCCACGCCCGCTCCCGGAGGGCTGAGCAGGCCTTTTGGCCCGCATCAAAGATCTGCCATACTCCGACTGAGATTTTTCAGAGCAAGGAGACTAAGAGCATGGGCAAGACAATCGGAATCGACCTGGGGACCACCAACTCCTGCATGGCGGTCCTCGAGGGCGGCGAGCCGACCGTGATCGAGAACGCCGAGGGCGGTCGCACGACTCCCTCGGTGGTCGCGTTCACGGAGTCCGGCGAGCGCCTGGTGGGCACCGTGGCCAAGCGCCAGGCGGTGACCAACCCCACCAACACCGTCTTCTCGATCAAGCGCTTCATGGGCCGCAAGGAGGCGGAGGTCAAGGAGGAGGAGTCGATCGTCCCCTACACGGTGGTGTCCGGCCCCAACGGCGACGCCCGCGTGGAGGCCGGCGGCAAGCAGTACAGCCCGCCGGAGATCAGCGCGATGATCCTCCAGAAGCTCAAGACCGACGCCGAGGCCTACCTGGGCGAGACCGTGGACAGCGCGGTCATCACCGTCCCGGCCTACTTCAACGACGACCAGCGCCAGGCCACCAAGGACGCCGGCAAGGTCGCGGGCCTGGACGTCAAGCGCATCATCAACGAGCCGACAGCGGCCTCGCTGGCCTACGGGCTGGACAAGGAGGCCGACCAGACGATCCTCGTCTTCGACCTCGGCGGCGGCACCTTCGACGTGTCGGTGCTGGAGATCGGCGACGGCGTCTTCGAGGTCAAGTCCACGTCCGGGGACAACCACCTGGGCGGCGACAACTTCGACAAGGCGATCGTCGATTGGCTCGTCAAGGAGTTCAAGGCGTCCCAGGGCATCGACCTGGCGCAGGACAAGATGGCCCTCCAGCGCCTCTACGAGGCGGCGGAGAAGGCCAAGATCGAGCTCTCCACCACCCAGGAGACGCAGATCAACCTGCCGTTCATCACCGCCGACGCGTCCGGGCCCAAGCACCTGGACACCCGCCTCACCCGGGCCAAGATGACCGAGCTGACGGGCGAGCTGCTCAAGCGGGTCGAGAACCCCGTTCGTCAGGCCCTGGAGGACGCCAAGGACAAGGGCGTCACCGAGGTCGACCACGTCGTCCTGGTGGGCGGCATGACGCGCATGCCCGCCGTCCAGGAGCGCGTCAAGGAGCTGACCGGCCAGGAGCCCCACCGGGGCGTCAACCCCGACGAGGTCGTGGCCGTCGGCGCCGCCATCCAGGCCGGCGTGCTGGCCGGCGACGTCAAGGACGTGCTGCTGCTGGACGTCACCCCGCTCACCCTCGGCATCGAGACCAAGGGCGGCGTGATGACCAAGCTCATCGAGCGCAACACCACGATCCCCACGCGCAAGAGCGAGGTGTTCTCGACCGCCGAGGACAACCAGCCCAGCGTGGAGATCCACGTCCTGCAGGGCGAGCGCGAGATGGCGCAGTACAACAAGTCGCTGGGCAAGTTCCAGCTCACCGGCATTCCGCCCGCCCCGCGCGGAATCCCGCAGATCGAGGTCGGCTTCGACATCGACGCCAACGGGATCCTGCACGTGACCGCCAAGGACCTGGGCACCGGCAAGGAGCAGAAGATCGAGATCAAGTCCGGCTCGGGCCTGAGCGAGGACGAGATCAAGTCGATGGTCTCCGACGCCGAGTCCCACGCCGAGGACGACCGGCGCCAGCGCGAGCTGGCCGAGGCCCGCAACGAGGCCGAGAACGCCGCCTACCAGGCCGAGCGCCAGCTCGTGGAGCTGGGCGACGCCGTCGACTCCTCCTCCAAGGAGCAGATCGAGGCGGCGATCAAGGAGGTCCGCGAGGTCCTGGAGTCCGAGGACGCCGCCGAGATCAAGGCGCGCACCGAGGCCCTGCAGACCGCGTTCCATGCGGTGTCCCAGGCCATGTACGAGAAGGCGCAGCAGGAGCAGGCCGCCGCGGCGCCCAACGGCGCCGGGTCCGACGAAGCCCCCTCCGAGGAGGAGGAAGAGGTCGTCGACGCCGAGGTGGTGGACGAGGGCAAGGGCAAGTCGTGACCGTCGAGCCCGAGCAGCCGCCCACCGGCGAGACCGAAGAGCCGCAGGAGGAGCTCGAGCGCGAGCAGGCCGCGGAGGCCTCCGCGCTCGAGCAGGACATCGGCGAGCTCCAGGAGAAGGCGCGCGAGCGCGACGAGTACCTCGCGCTCGCGCAGCGCACGCAGGCGGACTTCGAGAACTACCGCAAGCGGGTCGCGCGCGACGTGGCCGCGTCCGAGGGCAAGGGAATGGCGAAGCTCGCCCGCGAGCTGCTGCCCGCCCTGGACAACCTGGGGCGCGCGCTGGAGGCCGACACGCTGGACGCCGAGGGACTGAAGCTGGTGCGCTCGGAGTTCGCCGCGGCGCTGGAGCGCGTGGGCATCGAGGAGTTCTCGCCCGAGGGCGAGCGCTTCGATCCCAACGTGCACGAGGCCATGGCCCAGCACCCCGTGGAGGGCGCCGAGCCGGGGACCGTGGTCGAGGTCTACCAGCGCGGCTATCGCCTGGACGGCAACGTGCTGCGGCCGGCGCGGGTGGTCGTCGCGCAGTAGCGATGCCCGCACGTCCGGACTACTACGAGGCCCTCGGGGTCAAGAAGGGCGCCTCCCAGGAGGAGGTCAAGAAGGCCTACCGCAAGCTGGCGCGCCAGTACCACCCCGACCGCAACCAGGGCAACAAGGACGCCGAGGAGCGCTTCAAGCGCATCTCCGAGGCCTACGACGTGCTGGGGGACGCGACCAAGCGCAAGCAGTACGACCGCGGGACCGGGCCCTTCGCGGGGGGCGGCGGAGGCCCCGGGTTCGGCGGCTTCGACCCCGGCGCGTTCACCGGCGGCCTGGGCGACATCTTCGACTTCATCCGCGGGTCGGGGGCCGGCTCGGGCCCCGGCGCCCGGGGTCGCGCCCAGGGCCAGCCGGGCAGCGACCTGGAGACGGAGGTCCGCATCTCCTTCGACCAGTCGGTGCAGGGCGCGCAGATCTCGCTGTCCGTTCCCACCAGCGCGCCGTGCGTCACCTGCCACGGGACCGGCGCCAAGCCGGGCACCGCCCCGTCCGTCTGCCCGCGCTGCCAGGGTCGGGGCGTGGAGGCCTCCAGCCAGGGCCTGTTCTCCATCTCCCAGCCGTGCTCGCGCTGCGGGGGGAGCGGGACCGTGATCGAGGACCCATGCCCCACCTGCAACGGGACCGGCGCGCGCAAGACGGTGAAGAAGTACCGCGTCACGATCCCGCCGGGCGTCCGCGACGGCAGCCGCGTGCGGCTGGCCGGGAAGGGCGAGCCGGGGCGCGGCGGCGGCGGCCCGCCCGGCGACCTCTACGTGGTCACGCGGGTGAGCGAGTCGCCGGTCTTCAAGCGCAAGGGCGACCACCTCGAGGTCGAGGTCCCGCTGACGATCCCCGAGGCCGTGCAGGGCGCGACGATCGAGGTGCCGACGCTGCAGGGCTCCAAGAAGCTGCGGGTGCCCGGAGGGACGAGCCACGGGACCCTTCAGCGCCTGCGCGGCGAGGGCCCGCCCAAGCTGGACGGCAAGGGCCGGGGCGACATCCGCTACCGCTTCGTGATCGACGTCCCCGCCTCGCTGACCAAGGAGCAGAAGGCCGCGGTCGACGAGCTGTCCAAGGTGATGAACGGCGACCCGCGCGCGGACCTGTTCGCGGGCCGGGGGACCTCGTGATGGCTCCGCGGCGCACGACCCGGGTCGCGGTCAAGAGCGACCGGGGCGTGTTCATGATCTCGGTCGCCGCCGAGCTCGCCGCCATGCACCCCCAGACCCTGCGCATGTACGAGTCGCGCGGGCTGATCGCGCCGAAGCGCTCGCCCAAGGGGACCCGCCTGTACTCCCACGAGGACGTGGACCGGCTGCGCCGGATCCAGGAGATGACCGCCGAGCTGGGTATGAACCTGGCCGGCGTGGAGCGCGTCTTCGAGCTCGAGGCCCAGCTCGCGGGCATGGCCGAGAAGATGGCCGCCCTGGAGTCCGAGGCCCAGCGGCTTCGCTCGGAGATGGAGGTCGAGCTCGAGCGCGTCCGCCGGTCCTTCCGCGCCGAGCTCGTCCCCTACCGCGGGGGCGAGCTCGTGCGCACGCGGGACCTCAAGACGCTCTAGCGCCGGAGCCGGGCGAACCGGGTGAAGGTGCTCGGCCCCACGCCGGGCCCGCTCACCCTGACGCGGATCGTGAGCCGCGTGGCCCGCGTCCGGCGCAGCAGGAGCAGGCCGGCCCGCGTGGGCTTGACCTTCAGCACGACGCGGCCCTTAGGAGCCTTCCGGCGGACCAGCCGGCCGACCACGACCGGCCTGCGCGCGCTCGCGCGCACGGTGCCGGCGTAGAGGATTACCTCGTCGGTCAGCCCGGCGACGCTGTTGGACACGGTCACCGGGATGCCCTGCGTCAGCGCCTTGGACAGGCTCACCGTGGCTGGAGCGCCGGCCGACCGCGCGGCCGCCGGCAGCGGCGGGGCCGGGGAGGGCCCGGCCGGGGCCGGGCCCGGAGGGCTCGGCGGGGCGGGGCCGGACGGCGGGGCCGAGCTGGGCAGCGCCCCGCTCCCGGTGCCGCGCGTCGGGCTCGGTGGGCCGCCCGGCGTGCTCGGCGGGCTGCCGGCCGTGGTGAACGTCTGGTCGGCGCCCAGCAGCGGCGCCTTGCCGTCGCGCAGGTACCGGATCCGCCAGTGGTAGGTGGTTCCCGGGGCGAGCCCGGTCCAGTCCTCCCAGGCGACGTAGCCCGGCTGGCCGGGATCCAGCGTCAGCTCGGAGGACGTCCCGTACGCCGTCGTGGTCCCGATGTCGAACACGGCCTTGCCGCCCGTGTAGTTCGTGTTCACCTGGGCCTTGGTGCGCCACGACGACGGCGACTGCTGGGTGGACGCGTCGGACGGGTAGACGATCGTCGGCGTCGTGTCGTTGACGAAGACGATCGCCTCGGGAAAGACCCAGTTCGGGCTCACTGCGCCGATGATCCAGGTGGGGGACTTGACGCAGTCGCACGGGCTCGACGACATGCCCTTCAGCTCCTTGGTCGCGCGCATCGGCACCTGGATCTCCCAGGCCTTGCCCGGCGGTAGCGGCCAGGCTCGGGGATTGCCGGTGGTGGGCGGGAAGCGGTAGCCGTAGGTGCCCTGCTCGGGCTGCTGGGGACAGCCGGCGACCTCCTGCTGGCGCGCGCCGGTGGAGAGCGTGATCACGTAGCAGAAGACCGGCTCGGTGCCGGTGATCGCGAGCTGCGCGCCGGGCGGCGGGACGAACTCGGGCACCTCGTAGAATCCGGGGCACCCGGAGGGCGCCACCGAAGCGGTGACGTTGTGGACGTAGAAGAAGTCGCCGACCTGGGGGAGGTTGTTCGCGTCCGCGTAGAAGCCCGTGTAGGACTGCGTCGCCGTGTAGGTGTTGGAGCCGCCGAAGCCGTCCAGGCAGCTGACCGACGTCGACGCGAAGTTCCCGTCGTGCCACTGCGCCGCCGCCGTGGCCGCCGGCGCCGTGGCCAGCGCCGTCCCCATCGCGAGCAGCACCAGCGCGCCGCAAAGCCGTCCCCGCAGTCCCCGCATCCCCGCTCCCCCTGTCCGGTTTCTGGCCAGACATCTTTACATACCGATATGCGGCTGCGCGTCGCCTAGCGCCGGCGGTCCAGCGGGAAGCGGTCGACGCCGTCGGGCACGGCGTCGCCGTCGCTGTCGGGCCGCCGGGGGTCGGTCTCGCCATGGTCGCGGCGCCCGTTGCGGTTGCGGTCCTCGCGCCCGTCGGGGAGCCCGTCCCGGTCGGTGTCGCGGCTCAGCGGGTCCGTCCTGGTCCGCGTGTCGCGGTCGGGCCGGAAGCGCAGCGGATCGGTGCCCCGCACGTCTCCGGGCGGCGCGGGCACGCCCTGGCGCAGCCCGCGCTCCAGGCCATCGGGAAGGCCGTCGCGGTCGGTGTCGGCGCGGCGCGGGTCGGTGCCCAGCCGGTCCTCGGCGCCGTCCGAGAGCCCGTCGTCGTCGGTGTCGCGGTCCAGCGGGGAGGTGTGCAGGAACGCTTCGGCGTCGTCGCTGATCCCGTCGCCGTCGTCGTCGCGGTCCTCGGTGTCATCGCCCAGGCCGTCGCGGTCGATGTCCGTTTCCACCCGCGCCGCGGCGTTGACGCGGCGGGCGTCGGTCCCCATGGGCGCGCCCGCGTCGTGGCCGGGGACCGGCTCGCTCGCCCACGTCCCCACGACGTCGCCCGGTGCGGCGGCGAAGATCGCGGGCGTGTTGCCCGAGGAGATCAGCTGGACGCCCACAGACTCGCCACCGGACACGGGAATGTGGGCCGGAAAGGCGTTCACGACCCCGGCCCCGAGCAACTCCGCCTGGGTCTCCGCGACGAGGACCTGGCCGGCGCCGGCGCCGGGCCGGAAGATCCGCAGGCGCGCGCGGTCCCCGGAGTTCACGACCGGCCCGCCGCGCACCCGCCACTCGGTGATCACCCCGGCTCCGGGCGGCACCCGGTAGGACGGCCCGGTGGCGACGGCGAGCTGCACGTAGGAGCAGGGGAGGCAGCCGGACCCCGTGGCGCCGGCCGGCGCCACCGAGCCCGCCTGGATGGTTCGAGCCGCGGCGGGCGGGGCAAGCGCCAGAACGGCGGCGAGGGCGAGGAGGCAGCGGGCGGCCGGCATCGACCGGCAATGTACGGCCCAACGCCCCGGGCACGCCCAGCGCCGGGTTGCCAAGGGCCGGCCCATCTGTCAGAATCTCAGTCAAGTCCACTTAGATTTCAACCATTTCAGGCATGCAAGCAGACCGATTCACGATCAAATCCCAGGAGGCCATCCAGGCCGCGCAGCGTCTGGCCGAGGGCCGGCGCAACCCCCAGCTCACGCCCGAGCACCTGCTCGCGGTGCTGCTGGAGCGCGATGCCGGCGTGGTCGTCCCCGTGCTGGAGAAGCTCGGCGCCGACAGCGCCGCCATCCGCGCGGAGGTCAACGCCGCCTTGGACGCGCTGCCCACCGTCTCCGGCGACTCCGCCGAGCCCGCCGGCGCCTCCAACGAGCTGGTCGCGGTGCTGCGCGCGGCCGAGCAGGCCATGTCCAAGCTGCGCGACGAGTACGTCTCCACCGAGCACCTGCTGCTCGCGCTGGCCGCCTCCAAGACCAGGGCCGGGGACGCCCTGCGCGCGGCCGGCGCCGGCGACGACGCGCTGGAGCGCGCGATCGCCGACGTGCGGGGCCCGCATCGCGTGACCAGCCAGAGCGCCGAGGACCAGTACGGCGCGCTGGAGAAGTTCGGCCGCGACCTGACCGAGGCCGCGGAGCAGGGCAAGCTCGACCCCGTCATCGGCCGCGACGACGAGATCCGCCGCGTGATCCAGGTGCTCTCGCGCCGGACCAAGAACAACCCGGTCCTGATCGGCGAGCCCGGCGTGGGCAAGACCGCGATCGTGGAGGGCCTGGCCCAGCGCATCGTGTCCGGCGACATCCCCGAGTCCCTGCGCGATCGCCGGGTGATCTCCCTGGACATCGGCGCGATGGTGGCCGGGTCCAAGTACCGCGGCGAGTTCGAGGAGCGGCTGAAGGCGGTGCTCAAGGAGATCGTGGACGCCGCCGGCCAGGTGATCGTCTTCATGGACGAGCTGCACACGATCGTGGGCGCGGGCGCGGCCGAGGGCTCCATGGACGCGGGCAACATGCTCAAGCCGTTGCTGGCGCGCGGCGAGCTGCGCGCGGTCGGCGCCACCACGCTGGACGAGTACCGCAAGCACATCGAGAAGGACCCGGCGCTGGAGCGCCGCTTCCAGCCCGTGCTGGTGGACGAGCCCAGCGTGGAGGACGCGATCGCGATCCTGCGCGGGCTGAAGGAGCGCTACGAGGTCCACCACGGCGTGCGCATCCAGGACGCGGCGATCATCGCCGCGGCCACCCTGTCGCACCGCTACATCACCGACCGCTTCCTGCCCGACAAGGCGATCGATTTGATCGACGAGTCGGCCTCGCGCCTGCGTATCGAGATCGACTCGATGCCCACCGAGATCGACGAGGTCGAGCGCCGGATCATGCAGCTGGACATCGAGCTGGCGGCGCTGGAGAAGGAGCGCGACGAGGCCTCCGTGGCCCGGCGCGAGGCCATCGAGCGCGAGCGCGCCGAGCTGGCCGAGCAGTCGGCGGCGATGAAGGCCCGCTGGCAGGCCGAGAAGGACGCCATCTCCGAGATCCGCGACTGCAAGGAGCGCCTGGAGCAGGCCCACCGTGAGGTCGAGCGCGCCGAGCGCGAGGCCGACCTCCAGCGGGCGGCCGAGCTGCGCTACGGCGAGATCCCCGAGCTGGAGAAGAAGCTGGCCGAGCTGGAGTCCCAGCAGGACGGCCGCGAGGAGACGACCTTCCTCAAGGAGGAGGTCGACGCCGACGACGTGGCCGAGGTCGTGGCCAAGTGGACCGGCATCCCGGTGAGCCGCCTGCTGGAGGGCGAGGTCGAGAAGCTCGTCCACATGGAGGAGCGCCTGCACCGCCGGGTCATCGGCCAGGACGAGGCCGTCGAGGCCGTGGCCAACGCCCTGCGCCGCTCGCGGGCGGGGCTCCAGGACCCGGATCGCCCGATCGGCAACTTCCTCTTCCTCGGGCCCACCGGCGTGGGCAAGACCGAGCTGGCCCGAGCGCTGGCGGAGTTCATGTTCGACAGCCAGGAGGCGATGCTGCGCATCGACATGTCGGAGTACATGGAGAAGCACGCCGTGGCCCGGCTCGTCGGCGCGCCCCCCGGCTACGTCGGCTACGACGAGGG
>JAWVFR010000112.1:0-6032 GCA_033855845.1 Solirubrobacteraceae bacterium | reverse complement strand
TTCCTGCGCCAGCGGGTCACCCGCGAGGAGGAGGAAGAGAGCGGCTACAGCCGCTCGCAGCGCAAGGCCGTCACCCGCCTTCCGCGCTACTCGCCGGTGCTGAGCGCGCGCAAGCGCGCAGTCGTCGGCTGACCGCCGATGGCCACGGTCCGAGAGGCCGTGTTCGCGATGTGGCGCGAGCGCGGGATGACCACGATCTTCGGCAATCCCGGCTCCACGGAGCTCCCGATGCTGGCCGAGTTCCCGGAGGACTTCCGATACGTGCTGGGCCTGCAGGAGGCGGTCGCGGTGGGCATGGCCGACGGGTTCGCGCAGGCCTCCGGGCGCCCGGGGCACGTCAACCTGCACACCGCGCCGGGAGTGGGCAACGGGATGGGCGCGATCTTCAACGCCCAGGCCAACAAGTCACCGCTGCTGGTGACCGCGGGCCAGCAGGCGCGCTCCCTGATCACCCTGCAGGCCAACCTGACCAACCGCGACGCCGTGCGCATGCCGCACCCGCTGGTGAAGTGGAGCTACGAGCCGCCGCGCGCCCAGGACGTTCCCCACGCGCTGGCCCGCGCGACGCACCTGGCCGCGCTGCCGCCGCGGGGCCCGGTGTTCGTCTCGGTCCCCATGGACGACTGGGACTCCGACGTGGACGCCGGCGCGGTCGCGCATCAGGCCGGGCGCCGGGTCGTGGGAGCGGCGGGCGCCGACCCGCAGGAGGTGCGGCGGCTCGCCGGCGCGCTGCGCTCCGCGAGCTCGCCGCTGTTCGCGGCCGGGCCAGACGTCGACGCCTCCGGCGCCTGGGACGCCGCCGTAGCGCTGGTTGAGCGCCTGGGCCTCCCGGTGTGGGCGACCCCCGCGCCGGGCGGCGGGCGGCTCGGCTTCCCGGAGGACCATCCGGCGTTCCAGGGCATCCTGCCGCCGGCCATCGGGCCGCTGTCCGAGACCCTGGCGGGCCACGACCTGGTGCTGGTGGCCGGGTCGTCCGTCTTTCCCTACTACCCGAACATCCCGGGGCCGCTGCTGCCCGAGGGCACCCGGGTGGTGGCGATCGCCAGCGATCCCGACGAGGCCGCCCGCGCGCCGATGGGCGACGCGATCGTGGCCGACGTGCGGCTGACGCTGGAGGCGCTGCTCGCGGCCGTGGAGGAGGAGACCCCCCGGCGCGAGGCGCCGCCCGCGCGGCCGGCGCCCGAGCCGGTCGAGGCGTCCGATCCCATGAGCCCGAGCGCGGCCGTCGCCGCGCTGGCCGACGTCTTCCCCGACGACGGCATCGTGGTGCTGGAGGCGCCCTCGGCCACGCTGGCCGTGCGCAACCGGCTGCGTCTCGGCCGTCCCGGCTCCTACTACTTCGGCGCCGGTGGCGGCCTGGGGTTCGCGCTCCCGGCGTCGATCGGCGTGCAGCTCGCGCAGCCCGACCGCCCGGTGGTGTGCGTGCTCGGAGAGGGCTCGGCGCAGTACGCGGTGCAGGGGTTCTGGACCGCCGCGGCGTACGACGTGCCCGTCACCTTCCTGGTCCTGCGCAACGAGGAGTACGCGATCCTCAAGTGGTTTGCGGCGATGGAGTCGGTGGAGGGAGCGCCGGGGCTCGACCTGCCCGCGCTGGACTGCGTCGCCGTGGCCGGCGGCTACGGGGTGCCCTCGCGGCGGGTCGACGACCCCGGCGAACTGGCCGAGGCGCTGCGCACCGCGATCGCGGCCCCCGGGCCGCAGCTGGTCGAGGCGCGCGTCGCGCCGGGCATGGCGCTCGGCTAGCGCGGGCTATTCTCGGCCCGTGCGGACGCTGGCCGTGGGCAACATGTATCCCCCGCAGAGCTTCGGGGGCTACGAGCTGGTGTGGCGCTCGGCGATGGAGCACCTGCGCGCGCAGGGCCACGAGGCGCGCGTGCTGACCACCGACCTAAGTCCGCATCCCGAGCGCGCCGACGGTCCCGACGTCCATCGGGAGCTGCGCTGGTACTGGCGCGACCACGAGTTCCCGCGGCTGGGCCCGCGCGCGCTGCTGCGCCTGGAGCGCGGCAACGCGGCGGTGCTGGAGCGCCACCTGCGCGAGTTCCGGCCCGACGTGGTGAGCTGGTGGTCGATGGGGGGGATGTCGACGTCGCTCCTCGAGCGCGTGCGCCGTGCGGGCATCCCGGCGGTCGGCTTCGTCCACGACGACTGGCTCTGCTACGGCCCCGACGTCGACCGCTGGCGCCGCTTGTTCTCCGGGCGCCGGTCGTTCGCCACGCCGCTGGCGGAGCGACTCACCGGCATCCCGGCCGCCCTGGACCTCGCGCGCGCCGCTCGCTGGGTCTTCGTCAGCGAGTCCACCCGCCGCCGCGCGCTGGACTGCCGGCCCGGCCTCGCCGACACCGGCGTCGCGCACTCCGGAATCGACCCCGCGTTCCTCGATGCCGCGCCGCCACGGCCATGGGGCTGGCGGCTGCTCTACGTGGGCCGCATCGACGAGCGCAAGGGGATCGACACGCTCGTCGACGCGCTCGCCCACCTCCCGGCCGAGGCGCGCCTGGAGATCGTGGGCGCCTGGGACGAGCGCGAGGAGGACCGCCTGCGCGACCGGGCCCGCGCGCTGGGCGCCGCGGACCGCGTCCGGTTCGCCGGCCAGCGCGAGCGCGACGAGCTGCGCGACCTCTACGCCTCCGCCGACGCCGTCGTCTTCCCGGTCCGCTGGGACGAGCCGTGGGGCCTGGTTCCGCTGGAGGCCATGGGCCGCGGGCGCCCGGTGGTGGCGACCGGTCGCGGCGGCTCGGCCGAGTACCTGCGCGACGGCGAGAACTGCCTGCTCTTCGAAGCCGGCGACCCGGCCGCGCTCGCGGCCGCCCTCACCCGGCTCGCCGGCGACGAGGACCTGCGCGCCCGCCTGCGGGAGGGCGGACTGGAGACCGCGCCCCGCTTCACCGAGCCTCGCTTCAACGCCGCGGTCGAGCGCGAGCTGCGCGCCGCGGTGGGCGAAGACGTCCCCGCGGCCGCTCTCTAGCTCAGCGCGGGCACGCCCTCGGGCAGGCGTGCGACCGCGGCGTCCATCTCCTCCTGGGAGAACTCCGGGTCCTCCAGCTCGCCCGCGAGGTACGCGTCGTAGGCGGCCAGGTCGAAGTGGCCGTGCCCGCACAGGTTCAGGAGGATCACCCGCTCCTCGCCGGCCTCCCTGGCCGCCTCGGCCTCCTCGATCACCGCGCGGATCGCGTGGGCGGGCTCCGGCGCCGGGATCACGCCCTCGGTGCGCGCGAAGCGCAGCGCGGCCTCGAAGGTCTCGTTCTGACGGTAGGCGCGAGCCTCCACCAGTCCCGCCTTGACCAGACCGCAGAGCATCGGGGCGTCGCCGTGGTAGCGCAGGCCGCCCGCGTGCACCGGCGGGGGCACGAAGTCGTGGCCCAGCGTGTACATCGGCATCAGCGGGGTCATCCCGACGGTGTCGCCGTAGTCGTAGCGGTACACCCCGCGCGTGAGCGTGGGGCAGGCCGCCGGCTCGGCGGCCAGGAAGCGCGTCTTCGCGTTCCCGTGCAGCACCTCGCGGATGAAGGGAAAGGCGATCCCGGCGAAGTTCGAGCCGCCGCCGACGCACCCGACGATCACGTCGGGCGCCTCGCCGGCCATCTCCATCTGGGCCATCGCCTCCTGGCCGATCACGGTCTGGTGCAGCAGCACGTGGTTGAGCACGGAGCCGAGCGCGTAGTTGGCCTCCGGGTCGCCCGCCGCCACCTCGACCGCCTCGGAGATTGCGATGCCCAGCGAGCCCGTCGGGTGCGACGCCTGCGAGCGCCCGGCCTCGGTGCGGTCGCTGGGGGAGCGGTGCACGGACGCGCCCCAGGTCTGCATCATCGAGCGCCGGTAGGGCTTCTGGTCGTAGGAGGACCCGACCATGAAGACCTCGCACTCCAGCCCGAACAGGCCGCAGGCGAAGGCGAGCGAGGAGCCCCACTGGCCCGCGCCGGTCTCGGTCACCAGCTTGCGGATCCCGGCCTTGGCGTTCTCGAAGGCCTGCGGGACCGCGGTATTGGGCTTGTGGGAGCCGGCGGGGGAGACGCCCTCGTACTTGTAGTAGATGTGCGCCGGGGTATCGAGCGCGGCCTCCAGGCGCCGGGCGCGGAAGAGCGGGGTCGGGCGCCACAGCTTGTAGGCCTCCCGGACCTCGGGCGGGATCTCGACCAGCGGCTCGGGCGAGACCTCCTGCTCGATCAGGCCCATGGGGAAGATCGGGGTCAGGTCGTCCGGGCCGGCCGGCTCCTTGGTCTGCGGGTTCAGCGGCGGCAGCGGGTCGCCGGGAAGGTCGGGCAGCAGATTGACCCAGTGGGTCGGGATGTCGCGTTCGGCGAGCAGGAACTTGGTGTGTTGGTCGCTCATGAAGCGAGCATATCCGCGACAATGGGTTGGGCCATGCCGCTTCTGCCCGTGGACTGGCTCTACCGTCGGCTGGGGACGCACTACCCCGTCGCGTTCTTCGTGCTCCAGCTGTCCGTGGGGCTCCTGGTGACCGCCGGCACGCTGGGCCTGGTGTTCCTCTACTACGACGCGCCGGCGCGCGATGCCCTGCACCTGCTGGCGATCGTGGAGGCGTTGACGCTGGCCGGGTTGAGCATCGGGTTCGCCCGGGCCGTGCCGCGGCTGCGCCCGATCAAGGCCTGGATCAAGGGCGAGCGCAGCCGCGAGGCCACCCTGGCCGCGTGGGACGCCGCCGTCAACCTGCCCATCCGCACGCTGCGCCGCGACGCCTTCCTGCCCGCCGTGCTCGTCTTTCCGGCCGCATCGGTGATCACGGTCGACGTCCTCAATCTCTCCTGGGTGAACCTGATCCCGCTCCTGGCCGCGGCGGCGGTGGCCGCGGCCTACGCCGCGGTGCTGCAGTACTTCGCGATCGAGCTCGGTCTGCAGCCTGTGGTCGACGAGGTCGCCGAGCGCCTGCCGCCCGACTTCGACTTCGAGGCCCAGGGACTGTCGCTGCGGACCAAGTTGATCGCCGGGCTGCCGCTGTTCAGCGTCATCACCGGGCTGATCGTCGGCGCCTTCACGTCGCGCGCGGGGTCCGGCAGCCTGGGGGTGAGCGTGGGCGTGACCCTGGTGGTGGCCTTCACGGTGGCCCTGGAGCTGGCGCTGCTGCTGGCCAACTCGATCACCCGGCCGCTGGCGGCGATCGAGGAGGGGATGGCCGCGGTGCGCGCCGGGCGCTACGACGCGCAGGTGAAGGTGACTACCAACGACGAGCTGGGGGGGCTGGCGGACGGCTTCAACCGGATGGCGGCCGGGCTGGCCGAGCGCGAACAGCTGCGCGAGGCGTTCGGCACCTACCTGGACCGCGACGTGGCGGAGTACATCCTCAGCGAGGGCGTGTCGCCGCAGGGCGTCGAGGTCGACGTGTCGATCCTGTTCTGCGACGTGCGCAACTTCACCGGCTTCGCGGAGCGCTCCGAGGCGACCGAGGTGGTGGCCTGCCTGAACGCGCTGTTCGAGGGCGTCGTCCCCGTGATCTCGCGCCATGGGGGGCACATCGACAAGTTCATCGGGGACGGGCTGCTGGCCGTGTTCGGCGCCCCCGAGCCCCACCGCGACCACGCCGACCGCGCCGTGGCGGCGGCGGTGGAGATCCTCGAGGTCACCGAGGCGGGCGTGGCCGGAGAGCTGCGCGTCGGCGTCGGCGTCAACTCCGGGCCCGTGGTTGCCGGGGCGATCGGCGGGGCCGGGCGGCTGAACTTCAGCGTCATCGGCGACGCGGTCAACGTGGCCGCGCGGGTGGAGTCGGCGACGCGCCAGACCGGGGATGGGGTCCTGCTCACCGGCGCCACGCGCGAGCGGCTGACCCGGACCCTGCCGCTCGTCCCCCGCGGGACGGCGGAGCTCAAGGGACGCGACGAGCCGATCGACCTGTTCACGCCCGGGCGCGCGGCGCGCGCCGAGCCGTCCGCCGCGGCGGCCCTGCGCACGGCGTGAGGCCGGTCCGCGTCGGCTGCTCGGGCTGGAACTACCGGTCCTGGCGCGAGACCTTCTACCCCGAGGGGCTGCCGGCGCGCCGCTGGCTGGAGCACTACGCGTCCGTGTTCGACACCGTC
>JAWVFR010000111.1:0-24613 GCA_033855845.1 Solirubrobacteraceae bacterium | reverse complement strand
GCGCTCGCGCCGTAGACGAGCTGGAGGTAGAGCGGGATGAAGATGATCGTCCCGAACATCCCCAGGCCGACCAGGAACGCGAGCGCGCTGGCGACGGTGAAGATGCGGCTGGAGAAGAGGGAGAGGGCGATGATCGGCTCCTGCGCGCGGCGCTCCTGCCACACGAAGGCTGCCAGCAGGACGAGGCCCAGCGCGCCCAGTCCCAGAATCGTGGGGGAGCCCCACGGGTACTCGTTGCCGCCCCAGGTGGTGAGCAGGATGATCGAGGTCACGCCGCCGGTCAGCAGCGCGGCGCCGAGGTAGTCGACGCGGTGCTCCGTGCGCCGGCGGGGCAGCTTCAGCTTGAGCGCCACGACCGTCAGCGCGATCGCGCCGATGGGCATGTTCACGTAGAAGACCCAGCGCCAGGACAGGTTGTCCACGAAGAACCCGCCCAGCAGCGGCCCGGCGACGGAGGCCACGGCGAACACCCCGCCGATCAGCCCCATGTAGCGGCCGCGCTCCCGCGGCGGGACGATGTCGCCGATGATCGCCTGCGCCCCGACCATCAGGCCGCCGGCGCCCACGCCTTGCATCGCGCGAAAGCCGATCAGCTCGGTCAGCGACTGGGAGAGGCCCGAGAGCATCGACCCGGCCAGGAAGATCACGATGGCCGCCTGGAACACCCGCTTGCGGCCGTACATGTCGCCCAACTTCCCGTACAGCGGCGTGGAGGCGGTCGAGGCCAGCAGGTAGCTCGTGACCACCCACGAGAGATGGGACAGGCCGCCCAGGTCGCCCACGATCGTCGGCAGGGCAGTCGAGACGATCGTCTGGTCCAGCGCCGCCAGCAGCATGCCGAGCATGAGCGCGGCGAAGATCGGCACCACTGCGCGCTTCTCGACGGCCGTCATGCGCGAGCTCAGGCGCTGGAGGCCGCGCGCTCGAGCACCGGCGCCAGCGCCCGCGACATCGCCTCGCGCTCGGCGTCCTGCAGCCCGGCGGCGAAGCGGCGAAGCCCGGCGCGCCGGGCGGCGGCGAAGCCGACCATCGCCCGCTTGCCCTTGGCCGTGATCGCGATGCGCTTCAGGCGGCGGTCGACGCGGTCCTCACGGCGCGAGACGAGCCCGGCGCGAACCATGGTGTCGACGGCGCGGCTGGTGGCGCCGACCGAGAGCCCGATCTCCGAGGCCAGCTCGTGCACGGCGAAATCCCGCTCCCCACCCTCGAGCAGGAAGAGCACGCGCAGCTGCGACATGGAGACGTCGAGCTGGGCGGCCACGCGCAGCGCCTCGTCCTGTCCCGGCCGGATGGCCAGTCGCAGGAAGTCGGCGAGCTCGTCCGCGAGCTGATCGGCGTCCACGGCAGTTCGTTGCATAGACACAACGATACCATCGACACAAAGGATGTGCCGATGCACGCTATTGTGCCCCGGGTGCCGCGCACCCGCTACCAGGTCACGCTCGCCGTTCTCGCGATCGCCGGGATCTCCTATGCGCTCCTGCAGTCGCTCGTGGTGCCCGCGCTCCCCGAGATCCAACACTCGTTGCACGCCTCCCAGAGCTCGGTGACCTGGGTCCTCACGGCGTTTCTCCTCAGCGCCTCGGTGGCCACCCCGATCATCGGCCGGCTCGGCGACATGTACGGGAAGGAGCGCCTGCTCATCGTCGTGCTTCTCCTGCTCGCGCTGGGGACGCTCGTCTCCGCGCTCGCCTCGTCGCTGCCCCTGCTCATCGCCGGGCGCGTCATCCAGGGCGCGGGCGGCGGGATCTTCCCGCTCGCCTTCGCCATCATCCGCGACGAGTTCCCGCGCGAGCGCGTCGCGGGTGGCATCGGCCTCATGTCGTCGCTGATCGGGATCGGCGGTGGTGCGGGCGTGGTGCTAGCGGGCTTCATCGTCGGGCACCTGTCCTACCACTGGCTCTTCTGGGTCCCGCTGGCGATCATCCTCGGTGCGGCGCTGGCGACGCACCTGTGGGTCCCGGAGTCGCCCATCAAGAGCCCCGGCAAGATCAACTGGACGGCCGCGGCGCTCATGTCGGTCGGCCTGAGTCTCGTGCTGATCGCGGTCAGCCAGGCCACGGCCTGGGGGTGGGGCTCGCCGAAGACCCTTGGCCTGCTCGCGGTCGGGAGCACCGTCATCGCCGCCTGGGTGGCGGTTGAGCTGCGCGCGGCCGAGCCGCTCGTCGACATGGCGATGATGCGCATCCGCGGGGTGTGGACCACCAACCTCGTGGCGGTGCTCGTCGGCGTCGGCATGTACTCCTCGTTCGTCCTGATCCCCCAGTTCGTCCAGGAGCCGACCAGCACCGGGTACGGCTTCGGCACGTCGGTGCTCACGTCAGGGCTCTTCCTCCTGCCCTCGACGGTCGCGATGGTGCTCGTCGGGCAGTTCGCCGGACGGCTCGAGCGCCTCTTCGGCTCCAAGCCGTCGCTGCTCGCGGGCTCCGCATTCTGCATCGCCTCGTTCGGCCTCCTGCTCGTCGCACGGAGCGCGCCCTGGGAGATATACGTCGCCTCGGGGCTGCTCGGGATCGGCATCGGGCTGGCCTTCGCGGCCATGGCGAACCTGATCGTCGAGCACGTCCGCCAGGAGCAGACGGGCGTCGCCACCGGGATGAACACGGTGATGCGGACGCTCGGAGGCGCCTTCGGCGCGCAGCTGGCGGGGACGCTCCTCGCCGCGAACGTCGGGCGGGGCGGCCTGCCCACCAATCACGGCTACGGACTCGCGTTCGGGCTGTGCGCGGCCGCGCTGGTCGCGGGTCTGCTCGCGGGCTTCGCGATCCCGAGCCGGCGCGGCCCTAGGCTGGTGGGACAGCCGAGTGAGGCCTAAGGGAAGAAACGACCACTCACAGCAAGAGGAGCCGCAATGAAGAGGCGCAAGCTTGGATCACTCGAGGTCTCCGCTCTCGGGCTGGGATGCATGGGGATGTCGGCCTTCTACGGGTCGGCGGACGAGGACGAGGCGATCGCGACCATCCGGCGCGCGCGGGAGCTCGGGATCGACTTCCTCGACACCGCCCAGCTCTACGGCCCGATGACCAATGAGGAGCTGGTGGGCCGCGCGATCGAGGGGCATCGCGACGAGTACGTGATCGCCACCAAGTTCGCGCGCCGGATCGAGCCGGACACGAAGCCGGGCGACATGTCGACGATCGGTCCGCTCGATGGCTCGGCGGAGCACGTCCGTGCCTCGATCGAGGGCTCGCTGCAGCGGCTCGGCACCGACTACGTCGACCTCTACTACCAGCACCGCGTCGACCCGAACGTGCCGATCGAGGAGACGGTCGGAGCCATGGCGGAGCTCGTCCAGGACGGCAAGGTGCTTCATCTCGGGCTCAGCGAGGCTGCGCCGGACACGATCCGCCGCGCGCATGCCGTCCATCCGATCACCGCGGTGCAGACCGAGTACTCGCTGTGGTCGCGCGAGCCCGAGGCCGAGATCCTGCCCACGTGCCGGGAGCTCGGGATCGGGTTCGTGCCCTACTCCCCGCTGGGGCGCGGCTTCCTCTCGGGCCGCTTCAAGTCGCCGGACGAGCTGGACGAGGACGACTTCCGCCGCGAAGGGCCCCGGTTCACCGGCGAGAACCTCGAGGCCAACCAGCGCCTGGCGGCGAAGGTGGCGGACATCGCCGCCGAGAAGGGCATCACCCCGGCGCAGCTGGCGCTGGCGTGGGTGCTGGCGCAGGGCGAGGACCTGGTCCCGATCCCGGGAACCAAGCGGCGAAAGTACCTCGAGGAGAACGCCGCCGCGGTCGACGTCGTCTTGACCGAGGAGGACCTGGCGCGCATCGAAGCCGAGCTGCCCAAGGCGGCGGGGGAGCGGTACGGGGAGGCGGGGATGGCGTCGGTGAACCTGTAGGGGTGGCCATGGTTGACCCTGACGGCCACGTTAGGGTCTCGCATCGTCTCTAACGTTTATCGCGTATGACGTTAGAGAGAGGTATCGTTACGAGATGGACCCTGCGCGGTACGCACAGACGCCCTTCGGCGAGGCACGTGGCACGGCTGGACGGCACGGCTACGTGGCGTACTTCCCCGCCCCGATTCCGCGCACCCTGGACCTCCCTCTCTCGACTGTGCGAACGCTCGCGGACGCGGACGGCGCGCTGGGACAGCTCGCCGGGATCGGGCGGCTGGTGCCGAATCCGGATCTGCTCGTCCGCCCCTACCTCTTGCGTGAGGCTCTCTCCTCGACCCGCATCGAGGGAACCCAGGCGACCATGGCCGAGGTCTTCGAGACCGACGCTGCCGGCGCAAGGCCGAATGCCGACGTCGAGGAGGTGGTCAACTACGTAGAGGCGATGGAGTGGGGCCTCGCGCGGCTCGCCAAGCTGCCCCTCAGCACTCGTCTCCTGTGCGAGATGCATGGTCGCCTGATGGCGGGTGTGAGGGGCCGCGAGTTGGGTCCGGGGAAGTTGAGGACCAGCCAGAACTGGATCGGCGCACCGGGTTCGACCATCGAGACCGCCCTGTTCGTGCCGCCGCCGGTGCAGGAGATGGCCGCGCTGCTGAGCGACTGGGAGCGCTTCGCGCACGAGGAGTCCGAGCTGCCTGTCCTCGTCCAGAACGCGCTGCTGCACTCCCAGTTCGAGACGATCCACCCGTTCCTGGACGGCAACGGGCGGCTGGGGCGACTGTTGCTGGTCTTCTTCCTCGTCCTGCGGGGCCGCCTCCCTGCGCCGCTGCTGTATCTCAGCGCCTATCTGGAGGGCAACCGTCAGAGCTACTACGACGCTTTGCAGAGGATCCACGAGACCGGCGATCCGATCCCGTGGATCGAGCTCTTTCTTACGGCGGTCCAAACACAGGCGAGCGACGCGGTCACCCGCGCCCAGGCGATCATCGAGCTGCGCGAGCGCTATCGCCAGGCCGCGGCGACCCTCGGAACCGCGAACGCCCTCGCGCTCGTCGACCTGATCTGCGAGATCCCCATCGTGACCACGAAGTCCATCGAGGGCCGCCTCGGCGTCAGCCGCCCGACGGCACTACGCCTCCTCAAGAGAATGGAGGAGCAGGGTGTGCTGAGCGAGGGCGAGGCGGGAGCTCGCGGGCAGCGGCGATACGTTGCGCGCGAGATGATGGATGCCGTGGCGGGCGACGCCGCAGCGCGTGCCGGGCCCGAGCACCCAGATCTGGCGCCATGAGGTCGGCTGCGCGGAGGACCTGGCCGTTTTTGGGTCGCCACCTCCGCTGAATCGCCCTTAGCGTCCTGAATGGCATTCAGACGTGGGGCGAAGGGGGACGTGTGGGCGGGGTGGAGATCAGGGAGCGGCACCGTGAGGAGAAGCGAGAGCTGATCCAGCAGGCGGCGGCGCGGGTGTTCGCGCGCCAGGGGCTGGAGCGGACCTCGGTGGCCGACGTGGCCGGCGAGGCCGGGTTCAGCCCGGGCTCGGTCTACAACTACTTCACGAGCAAGGAGGAGCTCCTGTTCGCGGCGACGTTCGCCGAGATCGACCAGCTCGAGACCCGTATGCGCCCGGCGCTCGGGGCCGGCGTCCCGGCGGACGAGGCGCTGCGCCGGATGGCCGACGCCTACTACGGCTTCTACCGCGAGCGCCCGCAGGGCTTCCGGCTGCTGATGGCCGGGCTCCACCGGGCCGGGCGCGACAAGGTGCCGGCCTCCGTGGTGGAGCGCTACGACCTCCGCGCTCTGGACTGCCTGAGGCTGCTGCACGCGGTGGTCGAGCGAGGGACGGCCGAGGGGACCTTCGAGCCGTGCGACTCCTGGGAGACCACGCACGCGATCTGGGGAGCCCTGCACGGGATCCTCGACGTGGCGGCGGCTCAGGACCGCGAGCGCTTCGTGGGCTTCGAGGTCAAGGGGCTGTTCGACCGCACGGTCGAGCTGCTGATCGACGGGATCAAGACAGGGGGAGCGGGATGAGGAACGTGAGAGGGACGATCGCCGTCGCACTGGGGCTCATGGGGCTCGCGGCCGCGCCGGCGTCGGCGTACGACGAGATGGACAACCTGGCCCAGGCCTGGGGCCAGACGCAGAAGGACTTCGGCGATCCGCAGGTGACGGGCGCCACCATCGTCAACTCGGCCACGAACGCGGTCGCGAACCTGCAGGACCCGGACGCGCCGCGGCAGGGCCCGTACCAGCTGCACCAGTGGCCGTGGTCGGGCGACCCCAAGCGTGAAGCCTGGGACGGCCGCAGGCAGGACGTCACGCTCACGTGCGGCACGGGCAAGCTCGCCGCGAGCGTCTCGGCGCCCCGGACCGGCGAGCTGAAGGTCAACGGCCGCGCCCCCGGCGTCGTCATCAACGAGGGCTTCCAGGGCAACCAGAAGATGTACGCGTGGGCCACCCAGGGGCTGGCGGACGCCGGCTACGTGGTGATGATCTACGACTCCCCGGGACAGGGCCACTCCGACCAGAGCGTCTCCTGCCCGGGCGGCACCCTGAAGGCCGCGGTCGACTGGTTCCGCTCCGGCGCGAATCCGTTCGCGTCCGAGCTGGACGTTGATCGCATCGGGACGGCCGGGCACTCCGCGGGAGCCGGCGCGGTGCAGTCGCTCGGCGACTACAACGGCATCGTCAAGGCGATCTCCGCGTGGTCCTCGCTCTCGGGCACCTACGCGGGCAACGCCCCGATCCAGGGCCAGGGCGCCGACTACGACACCTGGATCGCCCCGCCCACGCCCACGTCGGCGGACGGCCCGGACTCGGCCGGCAAGCTGCCGGCGTTCGAGGCCCTGCGCCAGCGCAACCCGGGGCTCGACGTGCAGCAGGTCATCATCGAGAGCGCCACCCACCTGGCGTGGTCGCACGTGACCTGGTCGTACACGTCCGTGTGGTCCGAGGAGGTCGCGCTCCACTACGCCCTGGCCTGGTTCGACAGGTACCTGGCGAACGACCACGCGCGCGGCGGGCTGACGGCGACCCAGCGGATCAAGGGGAACTACGCGGCCCACGACTACGCGCGCGCGTACGACGTCCAGGAGGACTGGGCGGGCGCCGACAAGGAGACGCACGGCCTGTCGAAGAAGTACCTGTCGGCCTACGCGATCGGAGGGGATGTGTGTCGTAACCAGCGGCTGGGGTGCTGAGGGGCGAAGAGCGAGATCGTGACCTGTCGGCTTGATTCATGGCCCACGCTCAAAGCTTCCCCACGTATCCATCCCGGCAGACCACCAGCTGGTTGCCGGCGAAGGACCAGTCCCAGGTCTTGGAGTCGACCTGCTGGACACCGCCGTGGCGGGCGCAGACCGCGCGTACGTCGGTGACGTGCACCTGCTTGACCAGGAGGCCGGCGCCCAGGAGGAGGAACGCCATTCCCGCGGCGAGCCCGGCGGCGACTCCCGGCCAGATTCGCCTGCTCCCGGCGCGGCGGACGGCGTCCTCGATGCGACCGACGACGACGTCGAGGTTCGCGAGCGGCACCCTGAGGTCCGCGAGCTGCTCGTGCAGCGGGGGTGGGGGCTCCGGGGTGGCCATGCGCGGCTCGCGCCCTACCCCCGCAGCGCGTGGCGCCGGGCCCGCAGGACCCAGATCTGGCGCATGAGTCGTTTCGCGTGCTGGCGGCGGCCGACGGCGGGGCGGCGACCGATCGCGGTCAGCCGGGCGGCGAGGACGTGCCGGGCGCGGGAGTCCAGCATGCGCACCGATCCCTGGGTTCGGTCCAGGACGGCCGCCGTATCCTCGACGCTGAAGTCCATCAGGTGGCGCAGCGTGAGCACCTGGCGCTGGGCCAACGGCAGGCGCTCCACGAACAGCTCGACCTCGCTCGACGTCAGCCACGCCAGCGTGGACTCCACGGCGTCGTAGTCCACGGCCTCCTGGCGCGCCTGGATCAGCTGCTCGGGGTCCTCCAGCAGCGCCGGCCGGTGCTTGCGGCAGTGGTCGATGACCAGGTTCCCCGCGATGCGCAGCAGCCAGGGCCGGAACGGCTGCTGCGGTCGGATCTCGAAGCGGTCGAGATGGCTGAACGCCTGCAGGAACGTGGTCTGGGTGATGTCCTCCGCCTCGTGCGAGTCGCGTAGCGCGATCCGGACATAGCGGTAGACCCGGTCGTAGTACCGCCGGTACAGCGCCGTGAGCGCCTCGCTGTCCTCGCGCTGGGCCAGCGCGACCAGGCGGTTGGTGTCTTCGTCCTCGGCGTCGGTGTCCGAGGGCTCGATCTGCTCGACGAAGCGCAGGCGCCCCTGGTGTTGGCGCGCCCGGCGCGGGAGGGGCGGAGTCGGGACCGCGCCGAGCGGGGCGCGCTGGTCGACGATGCCGGCTTCCCCCGCCCCGTTTTTGCGGTGCTCGACCACCACGACGATCGTCGGGTCGTAGGCGAAGTGCGCGCGGAGGGGCTCGTGCAGCTCCTCCGCCAGGTCCGGCGGCACCAGGCAGTAGATCGAGCGCATCAGCGGTTCCTCCCCGACCAGGGTCGTGACTCCGCGACCGCCGCCGATGGTCGCCTGGTGCCAGGTCGCATGATCATCCAGCCCGACGCGAGCACCAGTCCGGCGATGACCAGCCCGCCGCCGTACAGCGCGTCGCGCCCCCACGTGGACGGGTGGGAGCCGTGGGTCAGGGCGGTCATCGCCAGGTCCGTCCTGCGCGTGTCCTTCCGGGTCGCCGCGGCGCCGTGCGGCAGCGGCGGGCCGTCGCCGATGTCGACCAGGAGCGGATCGCGGGGGTCCGCGAGCTCGTCCAGCACGACGTACTGCGGGTCGGTGGCGGCGACGCCCATCTCCTGCGCCGCTGGCTCCCGGCGCACGCCCACCTTGGGCGCGGGCTTGATCTGGGGCGCGCTGGGCGGAGCGGGGCTGACCCGGGGCGCGCTGGACATGGCCGGCGGCGCCGAGCGCAGGTCGGTCGCGGCCGCGGAGACCTTCGCGGCGGGCGGGGAGGGCGACACCTGCGTCGGCGGGTGGGGGACGGCGGCCTCCGACACGGTGGGAGGTGCGAAGCCCGGAACGGACAGCGGCTCGGCGCCGGGCGCGCCGGTGGCCGAGGGCGGGGTGGCGGTCCCGGTGGTCTGCGACGGCGTCACGCCCAACGGGCGCGCCGTCGCGGCCAGCGCGCGCGGCGCGGATGCGGCCGCCGCGCCCAGCGGCTCGCGCGGGCTGCCCGGGTCGAACGACAGGGGATAGGTGGCGGCGAGGCCGCCGACCGACAGCAGCCCCACCCCGTACACGCGCCCGCTCGCGCCCTTGCCGGTCGAGACCTCTCCGGTCTGGCGGTCGATGCAGGCCACCGAGCAGTTCGGGTAGCGCTCCGACATCGGCACGTAGTTGCCGCTCTCGTCCCGGTAGGGCATCCACGGCTTCTGCGGGTCCGCGAGCAGCAGGTCGTAGCGATGGGTGATCGCCGGACTGCTCAGCTGGTGATAGCGCGGCGGCGTGTCGGCGGCCGGCGGCTCGCGCCCGACTCCCTGCAGGGTCATGCTCTGGCCCGGGCGCAGCCGGCGCGCGGACGCCGTGATCACCACCCAGTCGAGGATCGGACGCTGCTCGACGACCGTCTTCGCCGGGTCGCCGGACGCGTCGAGCCGGACGACCGAGTACCCGTGCCAGTAGCCCTCTCCCGCCTCCTGCGCGAGCTTGCCCCCGGCCGAGGACGAGACGACGAAGGGGACGGGCGGGGAGAGCTTCGGGGACGTCGGGTCGGGGACCGTCACCCCCTGGGCGCGCCCGCAGCCGCCGGCCCCCGCGGGCGGACGATCGGGATAGCCGCCGGCGGGCCCGGGGCAGTGCAGTCCGGGCGCGATCGTGTAGTACAGCCCGTTCCAGCCCAGGCGTCCGGACACGACCGCGCTGACGCGGTTGCGCAGGATGACCTCCTCGAGGCTCGCGCCGTCGCCCGCGGCGTCGGCGACCGTGGCGGGCCGGTAGGCGTAGGAAGGCGAGGTCGAGACGACGACCGCGCGCGACCCCGGAGGGCGCGAGGCGAGCACGCGGTCCAGCCACGCGAGCTGGCCGCGCGGCTCGGGCGGCTGCTGGAGCGGGTCGCTCGCCCGCAGCGACCCCAGCGAGTTGTCCACGAAGACCAGGCGCGCGAGCGTCCGGCCGTCGCGCAGGACGTCGACCGCGTAGTGGGTCCGGGCTCCGCCGGTGGGCACCGCATCCACCGTCTGGGGGGTGGGGGACGCGACGTCGTCGTGAACGGGGCGGTAGACCAGTCCGCCGTAGCGCTGCGGGGCCCCGTCCTGGCCGACCCGGTCCACCATGGCCTGGCGCCAGAAGAAGTTCGCGCCCGCGTGCGTGGCCTGGTCGGAGCTGGCGCACACGCCGAGGTTTCGCTCCACGCACCGGCCCGACTCGGACAGGTCCAGGACGCCGATCGCGCCCAGCACCGGGACGCCCGCCTGGTCCAGCGGCCGGGCCACCAGGTCCACCCACTCGTTGAGGAGCGCGGGCTGGGTGACCGAGGTCAGGTCGCCGCCGTGGTTGTTCGCGTCGCCCGTGAAGAGGGCGAAGCTCGCGCCGTTGGCGTCCTTGGTCGACGCCGTCACCCGCTCGACGATGCGCCGGGAGATCAGGTCGCTGAGGCCGTCCGTGCCGCTCGGGCCCGGACACGGATTGACGCTGTCGTTCGCGCAGTCCGACTTGCCGAAGGCCACGAAGGAGAGCTCGCCGGCGCGCGGCGCGGGCGCGTCGGGGAGGGGCGTGACCGGCTTGGCCGGAGCGAGCAGCGACTCGCCGGGGTCGCTGGAGTAGTGCAGGAGCGCTCCGCCGACGCCGGGGCCGTCGAGGGCCGCCCAGGCTTCGGCCTGGCCGTCGCGGTACCCGGGCAGCAGCGCCAGTCCGCTGACCCGCGAGCCGCCGTAGGCGTCGACCGGGCTCGCGCTGCGCGCCGGGCGCAGCTCGCCGTTGACGCGCGTCCAGATCGCGCCGCCGTCGGCGCCGATCAGCGCTCCGGTGCCGCCACCCTCCGGGAGCGCGACCGAGGTGAAGTCGTCGCTGATGCCCAGGGGGACGCGCTTCCAGTCGCCGTGGGAGCTGCGCTCCAGCACGGTTCCGGCGTCCCCGACCGCGTAGCCGGAGCCGTCGGGGGCGATCGCGATCGCGCGGATGGCCTGCGGTCCGTCGCCGTTCGTGGACAGCAGCTCGCCCTGGGCGTTGACGTTCTCGGGCGTCGGGTCCCAGGTCCAGCCGGCGCCCGCGCGGTGGCCGGCGAACACCTGCCCGCGCGAGCTCGCGACCCAGGCGCTGTCCCCGGTGGGGAGGGCGACGCCGGTGATGCGCGCGTCGCGGTCCATCGGCGGGCCGTCGACGGCGTGGAAGCTTCCGCCGGCCGCGCGGGAGACCAGGGCTCCGTGATCGCCGCCCGCCAGCGCGGACCCATCGGGCGCGACGTCCACCGCGCGCAGCGCTTCGCCGCTGCCGCAGCCGCCGCACACCGCCTCGGCGCCCCGGGGGCCGAGGGTCGCCACGCGTCCGCCCTCGCCGACCGCGACTCCGGTCCCGTCCGGTGCGAGGGCGAGCGCGTTGACCGCGGCGGCCTTGTCCCAGCCCGCGATCTTCACGGTGCTCCAGCCGGCGATGCGGTCGTACCGGGCGAGCTGCGCCCCGTCGCCGGCGAGCCACACCGTCCCGTCCGGGCTGCCCGCGAGGTTGCGGATCCCGCCGCCTGCGAAGGGCTGGGGCGCGTCGGCGAAGACCGGCCG
This sequence comes from Solirubrobacteraceae bacterium, assembly GCA_033855845.1. Taxonomy (GTDB): domain Bacteria; phylum Actinomycetota; class Thermoleophilia; order Solirubrobacterales; family Solirubrobacteraceae; genus AC-38. The sequence continues at coordinate 13,025 of JAWVFR010000111.1, read as the reverse complement.
GCGCGGCCGATCGGTGTAGCGATGGAAGAAGGGCCCCTTGGTCCCGCCATCCTGGACCAGCCACAGCCCGCCCCGGCCATCGGGCGCCATGGCCTGCACCTGGCCGGCGGTGAACGGGTTCGCCGCGCTGGGGTCGAACGGAGCGGGGAGGACACGCCAGCGGTTCTCGCCGGAGTCGAACTGGACGAGCGGCCCGTTGGCGGTGGTCATGAACGGGCGGGCGGTCCCGTCGGGAGCGGTGAACATCGTGCCCAGCTCGGCTCCGGTGGGGTGGTCGCGCAGGGCGTCGGTGCGGATGGCAGGGGACCACGGCTCCCATTGGCCGCCGGGGGAGAGGCGGAGGGTGGAGGTGGAGGCGCCACCGTCGGGCGGGCCCAGGCGCGCCCAGCCCTCGGTGTGGCCGTCTCCCGTGGCGGCGACGGCGAATGAGTTGATCCTGCCCTGGTCGTCGGAATGCGGAGACTTGCCGGGGCCGGCGGGATCGAGGCCCTCGGTTTCGTCCCAACCCCCGCCGGTGGTGGACAGGATCACCGGGTAGTGCTTCGCCGGCAGTTTGTTGCGGACGATTGAGCGGGTGCCCGCGAGGACGACCCGGTTCCCGGTAGCGATCAACGCCGGCCCCCGCGGCGGCGGGATGAAATCGTGCTGCGGCAAAGTGCCGCCGTCATCGCATGCGCCTGACTGCGCGCAGTTGACCCAGCGGCCGTCGTGGAATCGCAGCATCACGACGTCCTCCTTGATTGAAACCGGTTGGCCGTAAGCCCATCCCTGCCCGGTGTCGGTGAACGCGACGCTGCGTAGCCGGTATCGGAGCCCTCCTTTCTGATCGTCGGGCACGTCCTCTGCTGTCCAACGCCCATCTCGATAACGCACGATCACCGGCATAGCCGAGTTTGGTTCCTGACCGTCTGACACCGGCAGCCAGCCGACCGCCACTACCTCGAACGAACCGTCGGGAGTCGGGACGGCCGAGATCGACTCCAGGATCACGCCCTGCGCGCTCAGCGCGCCGAGCTCAGCGCATGGAGCGCTGGCATGTCGCTCGCCACGAGCTGAGCCCTGGGCGTCGCAGCGCCGCCAGGTCGAGCCGTCGAAGTGATAAAGCGTTAGAGGTCCGCCGGCAATGTCCGGCCCTACCGCCCACCCTTCGTTTCCGTCCCGGCTGACTGCGATCGATTTGACGCGCTCTAACTGGCGCGAGGTGGGGCGCACCGCGTCCGGTGACCCCCAGGTTTCGAACGTCCAGCCGCCGTCTTTCGCACTGTGCTCGGCAAGGAGAGGCACATCGCCGGCGGCCGCGCTCGTGGCAAGCGGGCGGAACGCGCTGTAGGCGGAGTCGTCGGATGCCTGTGCGGCTGGGAAGTCGGCTCCCATGGCCCCCGCACCGACCTCCAGCGGATCGGCCAGCGTGAGCGCCAGCACCGCAAGGAGCGCCGTGAGCGTCCATCCGCGGCCGGGCAACGGGCGTGCCGGCGGCGTGCCCGGGGGCGGCTGGGCACCACGATGACCATCGAAGGCTGCGTTCGCCTGGGTTCGGCCCGCGTGGCACCCGTCCGCGTTCATCTCACCCTTCGCTCAGGGGACCCTGAACCCGACCGACTTCCCGACTTCGTGCGACCGGTCGGGGGTGCCGACGTAGAAGGCGGCCTGGACCCCGGTGCGATCGCTGGTGCAGTACGGATTGCGATCGTCCCCAGGATCACGGGGACACAGGGGGAAACCGAGATGCTTGTCGTCCTGCGGCGTCCCGCCGATCAGCGTGACCGCGACGAAGCCCGTCGTGCGCAAAACCGGAGTGCCCTTGCAGTCCTGGTCCGATGTCTGTGTCGTCCTGTAGTCGCCGCCCATGGCGAACCCGGGCCACGGATCGGTGTCGACGTAGTACATGTTGTCGCCGTTTGGGGAGTCGAGGTCATAGACCGTGTGTCCCGCGTTGCGTGGGTCGTAATACGACGCGTGCGTCGGCGCCTCGCAGTGATAGTTCCCATGCCCCCCGTAGTCGCTCGGGCCCTCCAATCCCGCGCTCGCCACATCCACAGAAAACACAACGCTCATCACTGCCACCAAGGCGTAGGTGCAACACCACTTGTACATATCTGCCTCCCACGAGGAGTAGTTGATCTCGTGCGAGGGGCACGCGTCGCCGCGTGCTCGTCGATGGCCTGAGAAGGCATTGGCTCGTGGCTCTTCAGCCTCGTCCGTCGTTTTGCAGCAGGCCGCGCCGAGCCGTCCCGAAAGGGACCGCCGGATCGACCTCGTTGCACAGGATCTGGACCCGCATCCACCCGCCCTTCGGCCTCGCCTGGGCCGCGCCGCTTCGTACCCCTTGCGCCTGAGGGGTTCAGATAAGCACAGGAGCCACCGGGAAGGAGACGATCAACCTCCCGAAATCCGCCGTGATCTTTCCGGGGCCTCGCCCGTGCCTGGTCGGAGAGGAACTCATGAAGGAGGCCAACGGACATGGATCGAGGACGACCCGGCCCCGGGGCGGGGCGGGCGCACGACGCCGCCCGCGGGTAGCGCGGAGGCCCGCGATGACGGATCCGCGAGCAGGGGGCAACGCAGACGAACATCACATTTTCCTGGTGACCTTCGACCTCGCGGATCCGGACGGCGAGGCGCACGAGCGTCTGGTCGAGATCCTCGAGAGCTATCCGGACCATGCGCGACTCTGGCCTTCGACCTGGGTGATCAAGTCCTCGGGAACGGCCGGGGACGTGCTGGAGGCGCTGGACCGGCACCTGGCCCGTCCGGACCGCGTGTTCGTCGCGGCCATCGCGGGGGATTGCGGCTGGCGCAACGTCGAGTGCGACTTCGGCTGGCTGCGGGAGAACCTGGAGGGCGTGCCGCGGGAGGGCTGATCACAGTCCATCACCGGCGTTAACCCGTCCAAGCCCCGGAATCCGTCGCATCGGAGGGGGTTGTGGCGCCGGGGCCTTGCGCGGACCGCTACGGTTGGCGCGGCTGGCGGGAACCGTGGCGCTCTACGTAATCATCCCCTCCGATCTCGCGCCGGAGCTGCACGAGCCGCTCCGGCGTCACTTTCTCCGCGACCGGTCGACCCACGTGATCGTCGAACGCCGGTCGGGGGACCAGCCGGCGCAGGAGCCGCGCAGCGGGCGCCGCGTCCAGGACCCGAAGCGCCCGCCCAGCTCGCGCCGGCTCGTCCTGCCCGGCCGGGCGCCGGACCTCCCGCCCGAGGCCGTCCCCCACAAGGACGCCCTCCGGTTCGTCCTGTCCCTCGACGCGGACGCGCCCGGCGCCGCGGACCCCGAGACCCTGCAGCTCGTGGCCCGCTTCCAGCACGGCGACGCCCGCGCGTTCGACGCGCTCTACCGGCGCCACTACGGCCAGGTGTACGGCTTCGTCCGCATGGCCCTCCACAACGTCCACCAGGCGGAGGACGTGACCCAGGAGGTCTTCACGCGCGCGTCCCAGGCGCTGCCGCGCTACGAGATCCGGCCCGAGGTGCCGTTCCGGGCGTGGCTGATGGCCATCTCGCGGGGCGAGGTCCTGCGCGTCCTGAAGCGCCAGCCGGCGGAACCGCTCGATCCCCACGAGATCGCCGCGATGCCCGCGCTCAGCGGGCCGGACCGGCCCACGAGATGGCTGACCCTCCCGGGCGTGAGCGAGCTCGTGGACGCGCTGCCCGAGCGCCAGCAGCAGGTTCTGGTGCTGCGCTACGCCATCGGGCTCAGCGGCGAGGAGACCGCCTCCGTCATGGGGACGACTCGCCACGCCGTGGACGGGCTGCGACGACGCGCGCTGGACAAGCTGCGAGACGGCATGAGCGAGCTCGGCTACGAGCCGGCCCAGACGCGGACGGACCGTCTCTCCATGTCCGAGCGGCTGCGGACCTCGCCGGTCCTGCGACGTCGCCGCTCGATCCTCTGGGGACTTCGCCGGGCTCGCGCCGCGCAGCGCTGACGGTCAGCTCCGCCGTCAGCGCGGACGACGGATTTTGAACGGTCGGGGGGTTAACCCACCTGAGTCGCGCCCTTCATGTGGCGACCCCCGGTATGAACCTCGCCGAATTTCCCCGACCTGCGGCCGCCACCTTCGTGGACGCCGGGTGGCTGCTCGCGTCGGCCGGGCTGCTGGTGAACGGCAGCCCGCGCCGGGAGGACCTGTGGTGCAACTACGGCGCGCTGCTGCCGGCGCTGGGGCGGTACGTCGAGCAGCACAGCGACGGGATGCGGCTGCTGCGCACGTACTGGTACGACGGCGCCGTCGGCGGAGTGCCGACCCCCGACCACAAGCGGATCGCCGGGCTGCCGTACGTGACCGTCCAGCTGGGACGCCTGAGCAGCGATCGCCACCAGAAGGGCGTGGACTCCAAGATCTACCGCGACCTGATGAAGCTGGCGCGCGAACGAGCGGTCGCTCGCGTATACCTCGTCGCCGGCGACGAGGATCTCCGCATCGGCGTCACCGAGGCCAAGGAGATGGGCGTTCAGGTCGTGCTGCTGGGCATGCCGGTCGAGGACGGCCAGAACCAATCCGCGCTGCTGGTCCGCGAGTGCGACGAGTACGTCTCGCTGCCGGCGGAGGTCTGGAGGGAGCACTTCGCGCGCCGCGAGGACGCCGAGGAGCCGGACGACGAGAACGTTGCCCTGGCCCGGCGCATCGGCCGCTCCTTCGCGCGCGAGTGGGTGGACAGGGTTCCCAAGGAGGAGGCGAAGAAGATGCTCGGCGCCTTCCCGACCGTCCCTTCCGATCTGGACATCGAGCTCGTGACCTTCGCGGAGCGCGACCTGGGCTCCCTGCGCCAGCGGCCGGACCTCAAGCAGGAGCTGAGGGGCAGCTTCTGGTTCGAGCTTCGCGAGGCGACGTGAGCGTCGAGCCTCCGGCGCAAGCCGGCCCGAAGATGGACAAGCTCAGAGATGAGCTTCTCCGCCGCAGCGCGCGGCGGTACCGGCGTCGGGGCCTGCGCCGCTGGCAGCGCCGGCGGCTGCTGGTCAGGCTGCTCGCCGTGGAGCGGGACCTGGAGGACGCGACCGACGTGCGGCGGGCGACGCAGGAGCCGGTGCGCGACCGCATCCTCTGCCGGCTGGAGGCCAACGAATTGAAGCTGTATCGGTGAGCGGCGGATGAGGCCGGCGCCGGAAGCCCCCACCTCGCCGATGCTCGTGGCGTGCGCCCACCCGGTGCGGGGCCGGATCCTCACCCGCGTGTCCGAGCGCCCGGCGAGCCCGTCGGAGATGTCCAGCGACTTCGACATCTCGATCGGCGTCGTCAGCTACCACGCGCGCCGCCTGGAGGCACTGGGCCTGATCAGCGTCGTGGCCCGCCAGCGCGCGCCGGGCAGCCGCGGCCCGCGGCAGACCTACTACGGCGCGACCGAGCTCCAGATGCGCGACGAGGAGTGGATGACCGTGCCCGCTCCGGTCAGGCTGGCCCTGACCGCGGCGGCGCTGCGCGAGCTGGCGGGGCGGCTCGGCCCGCGAAGTCCGGGCTCGCTGCGTGGGCCGCTCCCGCGCGGCCCTTCGGCTCCTCCCAGCTGATGCTAGGGCGCGGATACCGTGCGCTCGAACTCGGTTACGAGGTCGAGTAGGGGATCGCACTCCCACACGCGGCCCCAGCGCTTTTCGTTGAGCGAACGCACGATCCCTGCGTCTTCGAGTTGCTTGAGAGCATTGCCGACGGCGACGTGGGACTTGCCGGTCAGCTGTTGCCCCGCGGCGACGTCAAGGAGTGGATGCGAGGGCAGCAGCGCGATGAGCTCGCGCACGACAGCATCCTTGCGAGGGTTGCCGAGCCGTTCGAGCCATTCGGCCTGCTGATTCTCGATCGCTTCGCTGAACCGGGCGGCCTCGCGTGCCGCACGTTCGGTCGCGCTTGCGAACAGCGAGCACCATTCGCTGACTCGCCCCTCGCGGTAGTCGAGGAGGCCGCCCACGTACGTCCTGGGCTCGTTGGCAAGCACGAGGCTGATCGGCGGGATGTAGCGAGGGACCTCCCCTCTCCGCCGTAGCACGCTGTGGATGAGAGCGCGGCCCACTCGACCGTTGCCGTCGGCGAACGGGTGGATGGTCTCGAACTGCGCGTGCACGACGGCCGCTTGCGCGAGCGGGGAAAAGTCGTCTCGGGCGGCGAAGGCACACAGGTCCTCCATGAGCCCGTTGACTTCGCCCGGCGGCGGAGGGACGTACTCGGCGTCGAGCGGGTGGTAATCGCTGCCGCCGACCCAGTTCTGCTTGTCGCGAATGCGGCCGGCAATCTCGGGATGGGTCCTGTGCATCAGCGTGTGGTGGATGCTCTCGACGTCCTTGACCTCGAGCGGGTGTGCGCTGGCGCCGAGCGCGACGGCTTGGTCCATTGCCTCGACGTTCGCGAGCACTTCTGCCGCCTTGTGGTCGCCTCGGCGGTCGCTTCCGTAAGCCGCTCGCGCCAGACGCTTGTGAGAGAGCTTCAGGCCCTCGATGCGTGAGGACGCGACTGCCTCGGACTGAAGAAGGTTGCGAGCGAGCGACTCCAGGGACGCGAGTCGCGGCGGAGACGCATTCAGCTCCGCGAGAGCCTTCGTCGCTGACGCCACGGCAGCGACAGCCTCGTCGTCGAGCGAGAACCCACGCTCCGCGATCGTTTCGGGAAGAAAGACTCGATAGGCCCCGGCGAGGCGATGCTTCTTGGTCGGAGCCTGGAGGTTGGGATCCCACCGGCGCGCCTCGTATCTTCCGAGAGCGTGGTTGGCAAGGGGCGATGAGCCGGTCGGCAGCGCGGGTCCGTTCCTTTCAGAGGTCCGTACGCTTTGAAAGCTTAGCTCCCTACCCTTACGGAACTGCGCGGAGCATGAAAGGAAGGGTTTTTGCTCGCCCTTCACACGGACAAACGTCCCTGGGACGGGCTACGACCAGCGACGAAACGGTCCGTGCACCGCAGTGTCGGGCTCGCGGTGCGGCTCAGTCCGCGAAGTCTGGCCGCGCCCCGCGCGCCGCTCCCGCGCGGCCCTTCGGCTCCTCCCAGTCCTCCTGGCGCCCCAGGGCGGTGAGGTCCAGCCAGTAGTAGGAGCCGCCGAGCATCTCCGCCCCGCGCGCGTAGACGGAGTAGGTGTGGAAGACGTCGTCGCCGTCGCGCAGGAAGCAGCTGTGGCCGGGCATCTCGCCCTCCATCTCCACGGGGCGGAAGTTGTACTCCGGGGGCGCCACCGACTCGTCGAGCGTGGCCTGGAAGTCGTAGTTGAAGTCGCTGCCGTGCGACGACACCCACGGGAAGGTCCAGCCCCGGCGCGCCTTATAGGCCTCGATCTTGGCCAGCGGCGCGCGCGACACGGTGACGAAGGTGGTGTCGCGCGCGTGCAGGTGGTCGAGCAGCCCGTCGGAGACCTCGTCGGCGGCGGCTGAGCAGCTGGGACAGCCGTCCTCCCATTGCGGGTCAAACATGAAGTGGCGCACGATGAGCTGGCTGCGGCCGTCGAGCAGGTCCAGGAGTCCGAGCGGCCCGTCCGGGCCCTCGAACACGTAGGCCTTCTCCACGCGGACCATCGGCAGCCGCCGGCGGTCGGCGTTCAGCGCGTCGCGCTCGCGGGTCAGCGCCTTCTCCCGGTCCAGCAGCTCGCGGCGGGCGGCCAGCCACTCCTCGCGCGTGGCTATCGGTGGCAACTCGGGGCCCATGCCCAGACAGTAAGGGGTTAGCCGGGGCGCCTCCCCAGCCGCGTCGAGGTCCCGCCGCGGAAGCGGCGGATGGCGTAGACGATCAGCGCCGAGAAGAGCACCGACAGCAGGAGGCCCCCGCCGCGGTGCCCGTGCGTCAGCGCTGTGTACACCAGGCCGGCCAGGAAGGACCCGGCGATCCCCACGAGCATGGTCGCGCCCAGGCCCATGGGGTCCCGCCCTGGGACGGCGAGCCGTCCCAGGGCGCCGACGAACAGGCCCGAGATGAGCAGGAGCACGAAGTAGAGGAGGAGGCTCATCGTCCGCTCTTCCGAGCCGCCTTGACCTGCGCGGCGGCTGCCTTCAGGCGCCGTGCCTCGTCCGCGGCGGCCAGCGCGGTCTCCTGCTCGTCGAGCGCCTCGGACTTCGCGTCCAGGGCCTCGAGGCGATTGCGCCGGGCGCGCTCCGCCGCCGACTGCTTCGTCGCCTGCGCGGACTTCTGCGCCGCCTGCTTGCGCCCCTGGGCCGTCTCGGCGGCCCGCGCCTTGCGGGCGTCACGCTCGCGCTGGGCGCGCCGGCGCTTCTGCTCGGCGTCGCGCTCGGCTTCCGCGCGCTTGCGCTCCGCCTGGTCGCGGCGCTCGGCGAGGCGCTCGTCGGACTGCTCGGACCGGCGGTCGGCCGCGCGGCGCAGGTCGAGCGCGCGCTCGCGCTCGCTCGCCGCCTCCGCGCGGCGGCGGCCGTCCTCGCGCAGGACCTCGTCGCCGAGGATCGTGCCGGCGGCCGCGCGGAACGCGGCCTCCGCCCGGTCCAGCGCCAGCTTCACGCCCACGGCGCCGCCCGTGCCGCCGTTGGCCCCGCCGGCGAGGCGCACGAGGGTGTCCGCGGGCAGGCGCGCCAGGCGCACGTAGCCCTCGATGGTCAGCCTGGAGATGTTGCGAAGCATCAGTGCTCCTCCTGGGGGTCGATGGCGTCGGCCCGGGCCTCGGCGGCGCGCGCTTCGCGCTCGAGCTCGACGGCGGTGCGGGCCTCCTCGATGCGCGCGGCCTCCGCGGCGCGCTCGGTGGCGTCGGCGGCGGACTCCCGCCCGTTCTGAATGGCCTGCGCTCGTGCGGCCTCCTCGGCGGCGGCGCGGTCGGCCTCCTGCTCGGCGCGCAGCCGGTCGGCGTCCGCCGCGGCTGCGCGGTCCTGTGCGTCGACCTCGGCGCGCAGGCGCTCGCGCTCGGCCTCGGTCTCCGCGCGCTCCTCGTGCAGCTCCGCCTCGGCCTCGGCCTCGCGGGCCGCGGCGCGGCTGCGCTGCGCCTCGGCCTCGGCGTCGGCCTCCGCGTTCTGCAGGCGTCCCTCGCGGGCGAGGTCGTCGTCGCCGATGACGCGGCCTGCCGTTTCCTTGAGGCGGCCAGCCACCTTGCCGACCACCCCGCCCGCTACGCGCTCAGGGGTATCTGGTTCCACGATCTGTCTCCTTGTCAGAGGGAAGGCGCCCCGCTGCCGGGGCGCCCGCTCCCCCTGGTTTCCCAGCCGGGGCCCGTCCTACACCCGGGCGGGTCGCGGGAGCGCCGCCCCCAAACCGTCCGGCACTCAGGCCCGTCGGAATTGAATACTTTGCGAACCCACGAGGGGTACACGCGCCGGCACCGCACGGGCCAAAAACCGGTTCCACCCCAGCATAGGTACGGGAGTTCGGGGGAAGCTTTGGGTAGACGTTTGATGCAAGATCCGGTACGGGCTTCAGGTATCCCCAGCCGGCGTCCGACATCTGCAATAGTTTGATCAGCGCAACCCTTGACAGGAACCTCTAGCGTCTGCTAGGGCCGCGTTTCCCTTCGCAGCCTTCGGAAAGGGGTGGCAAGTGGCTCTCAAGAATCGAAAGAAGATTCAGCACTCCCCGCCCCTGGAGGGGGAGGACGCTCGGCGCTTCATTGAAGATGTCGAGAATCCCAAGCCTTCTAAGGCTCGTACCAGCTTCTTGAAAAGGTCCAAGGGCAAGTTCGCCAAGCTCTACAACCCGAAGTCGGCGAACCACTACTTCGAGCACTAAGCTCCAGGCGCTTTGGCGCCAACTCTCTCGCGCCTGACCCTGCCGGTCAGCGCGCTTCTCAATGAAGCGATCTCTAGTTTCGACTGCATCGGCGAAGCCGAGGCGGGGGATTCTGTTGCCGAAGAGGTTCGTGATTTCCTCAAGGACGGCGATTACGTCGAGGGAATCGAGCATGGCTACAGCGCGACCTATCTGCTGATCGATCCCGATCAGCGGCCTGCCGAGCTACTCGGCTACATCACGGTTTCGCTCGACTCCATTCGGCTGACCGATGGCGAAAAGAAGGCGCTAGGACGGCCAGACTTCGGAGACTTCGGGGCGGTACGAATCGTCATGGTCGGCGTGGACCGTCGCTTCGTAGGGCGCGGCTATGGTGGCGAGCTGGTTAGTGCGGTCGTAGATTTCGCGGGCGAGATCGGCGAGTTCGTCCCCGTTCGTTTCGTGGTCGCCGACGCCAACGTCCGCAAGCAGGAGTGGTACGAGGACCGGGGGTTTGTTGTCAACCGCTCGAAGATCGAGAACGATCCCGAGGACCCCAGCCCCGAGACGATCAGCATGCGTCTCGATCTACGCGCTGACCCGGACTGACAAGAAGCCCTAACGGCGGGCTACTTCTTGGCCGTCTTAGCGGGGGCTTGCGGTTGGGCTTCTCGACATGGCCAGCCTCCCGACGCTCTTCTACGACCTCGGCTCGCCGTACGCCTACCTGGCGGTGGAGCGGGCCGGCTCGGTGCTCGGCGTCGAGCCCCGGCTGGAGCCGGTCCTGCTGGGCGCGATCTTCTCCCTCCGCGGACATGGGTCCTGGTCGCAGACGGCGAGGCGGGCGGACAACGTCGCCGAGGTAGAGGCCCGAGCGGCACGGTACGGCCTGCCGCCGGTGCGTTGGCCGCCGGGCTGGCCCCCGAACACGCTGGCGGCCATGCGGGCTTGCGCGTGGGCCGGGGAGGAGTTCGCGCGCGTGGCGTTCCGGCGCGCGTTCGCCGAGGGCGACGACCTCTCCGACCGCGCGGTGCTGGCCCGGATCGCCGAGGAGGCGGGTGTGGACCCGCGCGCCATGCTCGCGGCGATCGAGACGCCGGAGATCAAGGACCGCCTGAAGGCCGCGACGGCTGCGGCCTGGGAGCGGGGCGTGACCGGCGTACCGACCGTGCTGGCCGACGGCCGGCTCTTCTACGGCGACGACCGCTTGGAGGAGGCGGCCGAGGCCCTGGCCGGCAGGCGTTAGCTCGTGCGAACGCCGAAGTTGTAGGTGGCGGCCCAGCGGGCGCCGCGGCGGGTCGCGATCGCCGCACATGAGAACGAACACAGGCTGGTAACGCTCGCGCCGGCGGCCCGGAGTAGGGTCCGGCCGGTGAGGGGGATGAGGGCATGGGCTGGCGCCCTGGTGGCGCTGGCCGCTTTGGGTGCGGTTGGAATCGCGGTGGCGGCCATCGTCACGCCGCCGGGTCGCGTGGGACCGCAGCTGAACCTGCTCCAGAGCGGGCGCCCGGTGTTCGCCCAGGGCCGGCTGGTCACGGTGGGCAACTTCCCCACCGGCGGCGCCCTCACGCGCGACGGCCACTTCTACTGGACCGTCTCCGCGGGCCGCGGGCACAACGACATCCGCATCGTCGCGGTCCGGTCGGCCAAGGTCGTGCAGGTGCTCCGGCTCCCGGGCGCGTCGGGTGGCATTGTCATGGACCCGTCTTCGGACACCGCCTACGTGTCCGGGGTGCCCGACTCCGGCCACAAGGATCAGGCCCTCCCCAACGCGCCGGGCCGCCAGGGCGACGTGATCCACGTCTTCCGCTACGCGGCCACGGGTCGCGCGACCTTCACCGGCCTGATCCCCGTGCCGCCGCCCTCGGACGCGCCGACCCCGCAGGACTTCCCGCCCACCAACGTCGGCCAGAAGCTGGGCTGGCCGGGGCACCCCGGAATCTCGCGCGACGGCAAGCGCCTGCTAGTGCCGCTCAACCTCGCCGACGCGGCGGCGGTGGTGGACGTCGCGACCAAGCAGGTCCGCTACGTCAAGACCGGCAACTACCCCTACGGCGCGGCCATCCTGGCCGACGGCAAGACCGGCCTGGTCTCCAACGAGACCCCGGGCACGGTCTCCGTGATCGACCTCGCCACGGCCACCAAGGTCAAGGACATCCAGGTCGGCGCGCACCTCAGTCACCCCGAGGCGATCGCCGTGGACCCGCGGGCCGACCGCGCCTACGTCGCCGTCGCCAACGCCGACCAGGTCGTGGTGCTGGACACCCGGCGCCTGGTCGTGGACCGCACCCTGTCGGTGGCGCGGCCGGAGGGAGACGGCACATCGCCGGTGGACGTCAGCGTGACCCCGGACGGCACCCGGCTGCTGGTGGCCGAGGCCGGGGCGGACGAGATCGCCGTCTTCAAGCTGCCCGGCGCGGGGACGGCCCGCTCGGCGGCCGAGCGCCGCGCCGCCGCGGTCCTCACCCACGAGGCGCGCGCGACCGCCGGCCGGGACCCCGCCGCTCGGGGAGCGGTGGCGGCGCCGGTCGCCGCGGACTACGCGCTGATTGGTCGCATCCCGGTGGGCTCATATCCGACGGACGTCGAAGCCGCGCCGCAGGCGGCCAACGCCTGCGGCCCGTCGCCGAAGGACGTGCGCGAGCGGCTGCGCCGCACCGAGCTGACCCGCCGCGCCGCAGCGCGCCGCGCCGCCGTGCGCCGCCCGGTCGCGCCGCGCTGCTCCAAGCTGGTGTGGGTCGCCGGCAAGGGCCTGGGCGTCGGGCCCAATCCCAAGGGCCCGAACCCGTACGTCATCAACGACGACAACGCGGTCAGCCAGAACTACCTGCCGGCCATCATCACCGGCAAGGCCGGAGTCCTGGACTTCCCCAGCGACGGGCACCTGAGGGGTCTGACCCCGATCGCCGACAGCCAGATCCGGCCCACCAACGCGCAGCCCGCGCCGGCGGGGACGCCGCTGCGGCCGAACGGGCCGATCAAGCACGTCTTCTACATCGTGCGCGAGAACCGCACCTACGACCAGGTGCTGGGCGACGACCCGCGCGGCGACGGCGCCCCGGCCCTGTCGATCTTCGGTCAGCGGGTGACGCCGAACATCCACGCGCTCACGCAGCGCTGGCCGCTGCTGGACCACGTGTACGCGAACTCCGAGGCCTCGATCGACGGCCATTTCTGGACCAGCGCGGCGAAGGTCTCCGATTACGTCCACAAGAACTGGAACCAGAACTACGGAGCCCGCAAGCGCCCGTACGACTTCGGCGTCTACTCCGTCACCTGGCCGTCGAAGGGCTTCCTGTTCGACCAGGCCGAGCGCCAGGGCATCTCGTACTTCAACTTCGGCGAGGCGATCGCGGGCAACATCCCGGTCTTCCCGGACAAGGACCGCGGGGACGCCGAGCTCCAGGCCTCCACGGCGA
>JAWVFR010000110.1:0-9332 GCA_033855845.1 Solirubrobacteraceae bacterium | reverse complement strand
AGGCTGCCTCGCTCCTCAACGTCAGCCCCAACACGCTGCGCGCCTGGGAGCGACGGTTCGGCTATCCCAAGCCCCAGCGCTCCCCGGGAAAGCACCGGCTCTACACGCACGGCGAGATCGCCGCCCTGAAGGACGCCCTTCAGGAGGGACTGTCCATCTCGTCCGCTGTATCTCGCGCGCGGGAGGGTCTGAGCGCGGACTCAGACAGCCTTATTGGAGCGCTCTCATCGTTCGACCGTCCCCGTGCGGATGGCGCGATGGAGGCCGCGTTGGCATTGCGTTCATTGGAGCGCTCGGTGGAGGAAATCCTCTTGCCGTCATTGGACGAACTCGAGGAGCGCCACGGTGCGGACAGCGCGCGCTGGGCCTTCGCGTCCCGCTGGGCCGACGAGTGGCTTAAGCGGGCACAGCGCCTAACCCCGCCTCCGGTCCGCGACGTTTCCCTGGTCATAGGAGATGCTTCGAAGGACGCGCTGGATCCGGACGCTCCGGCGATCCGCGCCTTGGAGCTCCTTTGCGCGCGCGCTGGCGCGAAGCTCCTCTGCCTTTCCGTGCGCGGGGTCGCGGGACTGGGCGACGCGCTGGCCATCGCTGAGCCCAACGCCGTCGTTCTCGCCGGCGGCCACGCCCGCGATGACGAGGTCGCGCGCTGGGCCTACGCGGTCCGATCGGCGTCCGGCGCGCTGCCCGTTTGCTTGTTCCGTCGCGAAGTCCTGCGGCCCCTCCGGTCACGCACAACCGGCGCTGCACACCTGTCGTCGTCCCCCTCCGAAGCCCAAAGCCAGATCCTCGAGTTGGTCGAGGCAGATCGTCTGTCGCCCCGGCATGACGATGCGCCCGTCCGCCCGACCCGTCTGATCCCGCGCGAGAAGCGCGCGGGGTGACATCTTGGAGCTACGGAAGGAACCCCACCTATGAGCACGGATGCCCACGGCCAGTCTGCAGTGCGAACGCTTCGGCGGGCGCCGTCTGACCAGCCCCTGAAGACGTTCTGCGGCCATTGTGGTCGTGCCCCGGAGTCCGACTCGTCGGACCATGACTCCCGCGTGTGCGGCAAGTGCGGCCTTGGGCTCATGCTCCAGGCGCCGGCCGATTCTGCACCCGGTCCGACGGATCCGTTCCTTGTGGTCGACGGGGCGCTGACGGTCTGCGCCCTCTCCCGCCAGGCGGAGCGCCTTCTGGAGGTGTCGGAGACTGAGGCCGTCAATCGCCATGTGGCGGAGTTTCTTGTCCCAGCCGACGCCGAAACGGCGTCTGGCGAAACGTTAGCTTCGCTTCTCGCCTGGGCTGTCCGAGGAGAAACGCCGTCAGACCAGGTCGTGATCCGACCTACGAACACATTCGGGGTTCGGTACTGGGCTCGGGTGGGTCCCTGTGGCCCGCCTAGCGCTGCGCTGTTGGTGCTAGCCGACGCGCGCTAGTCGCCGGCCCAGGAGCTCCTTCGAAATCGCTCATCCGTGTCACGGGATGCTGTTCAGGGATCGGGATAACCGCTGTGACGGTCGTACCTTGGCCCGGAGCGCTCGTGACCACCAGGGAGCCGTTCCTGGCCTCGACTCGTTCCATGCACGAGGTGAGGCCGATGTGACCCTCCAACACAGAGGCTGCGCGATCGACTGGATCGAAGCCGTTGCCGTCATCGGAAACATGGAGTACCAACTCGTGGGGAGATCGGCTCAGGCTTAGCGCCAGCGACTGGGCATCAGAATGCTTGACGGCGTTTGCCACCAGCTCTCTAGCAAGAGAAAGCACCAGCCGGTCTTCGATACCCACGGCCTCTGGGTCCACCATTACGGCCGGTTCAAAGCCACCGCGCTCTCCGGCGTGTCGAACAACTTCCTCCAGAGTGGCCGCTAGCCCCACTCGCAGCAGCGCTGCAGGGTGTAGGCCGAAGACAGCCGACCGCAGATCCCGCACCGCCTGTTCAATTGTGTGGCGCGCCTGGATAACGGCGTCCACGTCGCCCTTCTCGGCATCCCGCAAGTCCTGGCCCGCGGAAAGCATCGCCTGGATTACTCCATCGTGGAGGGATTCGGCGAGCGAGCGACGTTCCCGTTCCTCGGCGTCGAGCGTCTGCGAGACCAGTTCCGCGCGACTTGCCGCTAAGCGTTCCACTTCCTTAGCCCGGTCACGAGCTGAGAGCGTCTGACGCACCATGTAGTTGAAGGCGAGAACGAGCGCGCACACGAACAGGACAACCTCGATCCCAGTGTGCGAGTAGATGTTTGCTGCGGCCACCGCAAGGATCACGTTCATCGCAAGCGCGGGCACAAGCCGGACGTGGCCACGTAACCGACTGCGAATCGGCGAGCCGTCGAGGATCCCCACTAGTGACGTGATGACTATGTCGTTCACAAACAGCGTCAGCGCGCCGATCGCGGCGAGCGCAAGGTAGAACCACCCTCCGGGAGCCAGCTGCAACGCTTCGAAAGTCGTGGCGCCACCGAGCGCAACCGCCCCAACTGCCAACAAGTTGATTGGGACCACCGTTAGCCGATAGCGCTGAATTGTCCACGCCCCGAGTTCGGACGAAACCACGATCGCGAATGCTGCGGCCGGGCCTAGGAACGCGATGGCAAGCATCAACGGCACGAACGTCGCGTCCACGAGCAGCTTTCCCTCCAGCGGAACGTAGGCGATGGAAGCGCAGACGGCGCACAGTGCGAGCGCGATGGTTAAGGGATCCGTGAGCGGTTCCAACGACGAGCTCATCGCGATCCAGGTGCATGCAGCGAGACCCGGCGCGGTGATCGCGTACGCAAGGCGCCGACTCGGCGTTGCGCTCCGCACCACCTCCCTCACTGCATCACCCCCTCCCGCAGCGCCTTCGCGACCGCAGCGGCGCGGTCGGAGACTCCGAACTTGTCGTAGATGTTCGCGAGGTGGGTTTTGATCGTTGATTGGCTGAGGAAGAGGAGGCGGGCTATCTCGGGTCCGGAGCGGCCTTCGGCGGCGAGGGTGAGGATCTCGCGCTCGCGGGGGGTCAGGCGGGGGCGGGGGTCGTGGCGGTGGGCGCGGATCTGGTCGGCGATCCCGTCCTGGAGGTCGGGCGAAACGACGGTTCGGCCGCGGGCGACGCGGACGATCGCGTCGCAGATCGTCTGGCGGTCCACGTCCTTCAACAGGTAACCGCGTGCGCCCGCCGCCAGGGCGTCGTACACCCGGTCGCTGTCGGTGTGCGCCGTCAGGACGAGCGCCCGCGTGGGGCACTCCACGTCCGACAGGGCCGTGACCACCTGGATTCCGTCCAGCGAGGGCATGCCGAGGTCGACGACCGCGACATCGGGCACCAGCTCCTGAATCAGAACCAATGCGTCGCGCCCGTCACCGGCCTGGCCCACCAGCTCGAGGTCCGGTCTCGCGCGGATCGCCCGGGTGATCCCGTCCCTGTAGAGCGGATGGTCGTCGGCCACCAGCACGCTGACCCGCTCCTGCCCTCCCATTCCGCTCATGACTTTCTCATAGCGGCGCAATCCGGTGCGCCGGATCGTCCGGTCCGGCTAGTCCGATCGGGGGAGCATCGCGCGCTCAGCCGGCGGAGAGCGCCTGCTCGCGGCGCCGCCGGCGCGCGGTGCGGGTGGCCACTCCGACGAGCAGGCCGAGCAGGGCGAGCGGCCCGAGGACGGCCAGTCCGACCAGCGCTCCGCCGGCGATGACCTCGAGCACCCGTACGGCGTCGCGGACCGCGTCACCCGGTGTCCAGGGACCGCCGCCACCGACCGACCCGCCGTTGCGGTCAGGCTCGATCGCGACGCTCACCGCGGAGTAGACCGTCCGCACCCGCAGTCGCGCCAGCGCGCGGCGGCCGGCGGCGATCTCGGACTGCACGATGTCCAGGCGCGCGCGGATGCTCTCCGTCTCGTTCGTCGTGGTCGCCTGGGCGAGCTGCGCGAGCAGCCCCTTGCGCTCGGCCAGCGCCGCGTCCAGGCGCTCCTGCGTGCTCACGAACACGCTGGTCACGTCCTCGCTGTTCTGGGTCCGTGACCGCACATGCCCCAGCTTGGAGAGCTTCGCCAGCGCCTCATCGAGGCGGCGGGTGGGGATCCGCAACTGGAACGACGCGCCCGCGCCACTGCCGTCGCCGCTGGCCACCGAGGAGGTCGCGACAATCCCGCCGACCTCGTCGGTCGCGCGGACGACGCCGTCCGCGAGATCCGGGACGCGATCCGGACTGGCCGTGAGGACCAGGGAGGCCTCGCGCTCGACGCGGCGGGCGCGGCCGGCGGGGAGGGGGGCGGACGTCAACGCCTGCGTGTCCGCAGGCACGAGGGACCGCGCTTGTCTACCGGCGGCCGGCGGCGAAGCCGTTCGCGGGACGGGACTCGGCTGGGCCGACTCGGGGAGGAGAGCTCGGTGCCCGCCGCCGTCCTCCGATTGCAGGGAGCCCACAACCACGAGCACCACGAGGACCGACGCCGCCGTGCCCAGCGCGGGCAGCAGCATGCGTCGCGTCCCGCGAGCCTGGAGCCAGCCACGGGCCCGAGACCTGCGCGAGGAGCGCTGCGACGGGAATCCGGCGGCGACCCGCTCGTCCAGCCGAGCCGCGAAGCCATCGTCCACCGCCGGCCGCTCCGCGCGCACCGCGCGCGCCAGCGACGCGAGCTCCTCGAACTCGGGCGACACCGCCTCCCCGGCCACCGCCGCGTCCAGCGCGTCCAGCTCGCGCGCCACCTCCGGATCCAGCACGTCAGGACGTCGCATCGCAGGCCCTCCTCAGCTTCTGCACCGTGCGGTGCAGCATCGTGCCGGCGTTTGACTCGGACACCCCGAGCACGCCGGCGATCTCCCGGTACGACAGCCCGGCGAAGAACTTCAGCGCAACCAGATCGCGCTCGCGGGCATCGAGCGAGTCCAGGGCCGCGCGGACGACGCCCCGGCGTACGGCGCCCTCGGCCGCATCCTCGACGGCCACTGCCTGCATGTCGGGTACCTCGACGGCCAGCCCCGCCACCCGTCCCCTGCGCCGCAGCTCGTCGAGGGCTGCGTTGCGGGCGATCCCGAACAGCCAGGCCCGCGGCTCGCCCCGCCGCGCGTCGAACGACCGCCGGCGCCGGTAAGCGCGCTCGAAGGCCTGGGCGCAGACGTCCTCGGCCGCGGGCCGGTCGCGCAGGAGCCCGGCCACGTAGGCGAACACGTCGTCGCGACTGGCGCGGTAGAGGGCCTCGAAGTCGAGGCCGGAGGTGGCTGGCTTCGCGGGGGTCGCCACGGCGAGCGTCTCGGTCACGCTCACACTACGGCGCACCCGGGGATCCATCACATGCGGCTCAGGCCATCTCGGCGAACAGGCGGGGGTCGTTCGTGATGACCCCGGTGACGCCCAGGTCCGCGAAGCGGCGGATGGAGGGAAGGTCGTCCACCGTCCACACGTACAGGTCGCCGCCGGCCCGCTCGACCGCGCGCACCAGCCGCGGAGTCACCAACCGCCAGTGCGACATCAGCGCGTCGCACACGCCGGAGCGCAGCGCCCGCGCCGCGCGCCCCGGCAACGCTGCGCGGTAGGCCATGAGCACCGGGTACGCGACGACCGCCGAGGCCGGATGGGCGAAGTAGTCACGGCGCGCGTGGGGCACCGACCAGCCCAGCCGCGCGTCGGGGCACGCCGCGCGCAGGACCCGCAGGCTGTCGACGTACTGGGTGGAGATGAGGGCGCGGTCCAGCAACCCGAAGGAGCGCAGCGCGTCCAGCACCCGCTCCTCGAAGCCGGGCAGCTTGAGGTCCACGTCCAGCTCCACGCCGTCGTAGGCCGCCGAGGCGAAGTGCTCAAGCCCTTCCTCCAGCGCCGGCGCCTCGCCGCTCGCGGCGGCACGGTGGTCGTGGGCCAGCACCAGGCGGTCGCCGCCGCGCTCGGGCAGGACGTCGAACTCGATCATGTCCACGCCGGTCCGCAGCGCCGCGTCGAACGAGGCCAGCGTGTTCCCGGGCGCGATCAGGTCCGCGCCCTTGTGGCCGACCCGCCTCAGCGCTGGCATCCCGGGCACCAGAAGGTCGTGCGGTTGTCGTCGCCCTGGCCGCGGGCCCGGATCGCCGTGCCGCAGCGCGGGCAGGGCATGCCGCCCCGGTCGTACACGCGCCGCCCGCGCGACTGGTGGCCGGTCCGCGCCGACTCCAGCATCCGCGGGCGGACGGCCTCCACCACCGCCACCGCCTCCGCGTCGGACACAGAACCGGTCGGGCGCCATGGATCCACCGCGGCCTCCCAGCACGCCTCGGCCTTCCACAGGTTCCCGATCCCCGCGACCGTGCGCTGGTCGAGCAGCGCGTCGCCGAAGCCGCGCGTGGGGTCGTCCTCACGCAGCCGGCGCAGGAAGCGCTGCGCGTCGAAGTCCTCGGCCAGCAGGTCGGGGCCCAGGGCGGCCAGACGCCGGTCGAAGCGCGTGCGCGACTCGGTCATCAGCTCCAGTACCGGCCCGTCGAACTGCACGACCTCGTGCTCGGGCGTGCGCAGCACGAGCCAGGCGCGTCGTGGCGAGCGGCCCCAGCGCCGGCCCCGCTCGTAGGTCCCCCACACCCCGGTCATCCGCAGGTGCGAGTGCAGGGTCAGATCTCCCTCGAAGCGCAGGAACAGGTGCTTGCCGTGTGCGTCCACGGAGCGCACGGCGCGGCCGTCCAGCCGCTCCGGCCAGCGGTCCATGCGATGGCGCGGGTGCGGGGTGAGGATCTCGTCCGGCACGCGCCCCTCCAGCACCGGGCGCATCCGGTTGGCCGCGTAGTGGATCGTGTCGCCCTCGGGCATCCCGCCGAGGATAGGGACGGGCCGCCGGCGGGCGGGTCAGACGGTCACGTTCGAGGCGCTGATCGTGCAGTTCTTCCCGGGGGCCGGCGTGACCGTTTCCGACCAGGAGATCACGGCCTTGGTGTTGCTGATGAAGCGGCCGGTGAAGTGCCGCGCAAACCCCCGCGGGTCGTTCATGTGCAGGGAGAAGCTGGACCCGTGGACGAAGGCGGAGTTGTAGGTGAAGCCCCCGTAGAAGAACAGGTTCGAGGCCCTGTATGACGTGCCGTCCGTGCAGGGGGCGTTGAAGGGGCCGTTGACCTTCGCGCTGATCACGGCGAGCTTTCGTCCGCCCCGGGCCTTGACGTAGGCGAGCTGGACGAACCCGCGCACGTTGGACGTCTTGACGTTCACGCAGTAGCTCCCGGCCCTGATCTTCGGGGGGTTGCAGGGCGCCGTCCGGGATCCAGCCGTGGTCGGAAGCAGGACGGCCGGCAGGGCGACGGCGAGGACGATGACCGTGGGGCGCGAATACATGCGTCTCTCCTAATCGTGGGTGATGGCGAGCCTAACCGCACCGGCGCGCCCCGATCAGCGCGCGTCAGGCGCTGAGCGTCAGCGCGCGCGGGGACTGGCGGAAGCCGAGCTCGACAAGCAGCTCGCCGTAGGGGCTGCCCAGGATCGACTCGCCGTCGATCCGCTCCAGCGCGACGCGCTTCACGCGGCCGGCGCGCACCTGCTCGGCCAGCGCCTCGAAGGCCGCGCGCAGGCGCGGATCGGAGGGGTCGATGAAGGTCAGCGCGCTCTTCCCCGAGCGCTCCACGTACAGGACGGGCTCGGCTCCGGCCAGCACGACGTACGCGCCGGCCACTCGCTGCGGGCGGCGCGTCTCGCCGTCGCGCTTGGGCCAGGGCAGCGCCGCGCCGTAGGCCTGCGCCGGGTCGACCGCGGACAGGACGAGCGGCGGCTCCTCGCTCACGTCGCGCCCCGCGCGCAGGCGCTCGACGGCCCCGGGGAGCGCGAACTGCGCCCCGCCCAGGCCCTCGACGAAGTAGCCGCGACGGCACACGCCGAGCGTCTCCAGGGCGGCCAGCGAGTCGTACAGGGAGGAGAATCCGCCGGGCATGCCCTCGGCCAGCACCTGCTCGCGGGTGACGATGCCATAGCGCTCGAGCAGCAGTTCGGCCTGGGCGCGGCGCCGGGCGCCGGGGTCGGCCGCGTCGCGAGCGCTCAGCGGCGCGGTCAGCGACCAGCGGCCCTGGACCTGGGCCGAGGCGCTGGTGCGCCGGGAGGAGAAGCGGCGGCCGGACCGCGCCCGCACACGCTCGCGCTGCGCCCGGGCCAGGGTGAGGCGGGGAGCGCGCAGCGGCGCGAAGGCGTCGTTGGTCACCTCGCCCGCCCACACCAGGTCCCACAGCGCCTCCTGCAGCGCCTCGGGCGCCAGCTCGACGTCGGCCAGCAGGTCGGTGAAGAAGCAGGCGCCGGCGCGCAGGCGCTCGCGCACCAGGTCGTGTGCGGGCTCGGCGGGCGGCTCGCCGCGCAGCGGCGGGGGTCCGAGCAGCGGGACGTCGTCGCGGAAGTACAGGGCCACGCGGCCCGAGCGCCGTCCGATCGCCCCGGCGCCGATCCACACCACCTCGCCGGACGCGCACAGCGAGTCCATCCAGGTCGGCGAGTAGGCGCCGACGCGACGCGGCAGGACGTCGCGCTCCCAGGCCTCGGCGGGCAGCGCGAGGCCCTGCAGCGGGACCAGCACCTCGCGCAGGCGGTCCACGCCGGCCCCGCTCGCGGGATGGCGGTCGACTCCCTGCCAGGAGGGCTGGAAGCGCGCGAGCGCGCGCTGGTCGGCCGGCTCGATCTCCTTGCGCAGCACGGCCAGGGACGCGCGGCGCAGGCGGCGCAGCACCTCGGGGTCGCACCACTCGCGCTCAGACCCGCCGGGGCGCAGCTCTCCGCGCACCAGCTCGCCCGCGGCCTCCAGCGCGGTGAGGGCGGCGGTGGGGTCGGCGCCGTAGCGCTCGCGCACCTCGGCGGTGGTGAACGGCCCGTGCGTCTGCGCGTAGCGGTGCAGCAGGCGCTCCAGCGCGTCGGGGACCTCCTCCAGGAAGGCGTCCGGCAACCCGCCGGGCGGCGCGACGGCCAGCGCGTCGCGGTACAGGCCCGCGTCCTGCGCGACGATCCAGCGCGGCTCGCCGTGGACGCGCACCCGAATGGCGCGGCGCTCGCGCTCCAGGTCGGCCAGCATCGCGTCGGGGTCGCAGCCGTCCAGGACCCGGGCGCGGACCTCGTCCTCGTTCAGGTCGCCGAGACGGCGCAGCACGTCGTGCAGCGCGTCGCGGTTGGCCGCCTGAGTGCGCTGCGAGCGGTGCTGGAGGTCGTCCTCCACGGTGGCCAGTGCGTCCGCGTCGATCAGCTCGCGCAGCTCCTCCTGGCCCAGCAGCTCGCGCAGCAGGTCCCGGTCCAGCGACAGCGCGGCGGCGCGGCGCTCCGCGTTGGGCGTGTCGCCCTCGTACATGTAGGTGGCGACGTAGTCGAACAGCAGGGAGGACGCGAACGGCGACGCGGTCGGCGTCTCCACCTCCACCAGCGACAGCTCGCGGCGGTGCAGCTTGGTCAGCAG
>JAWVFR010000109.1:0-2578 GCA_033855845.1 Solirubrobacteraceae bacterium | reverse complement strand
GGGGCCCAGCAGGCCGAAGAATTCCCCGTCGCCGATCTCCAGCGACACGCCGCGCAGGGCCTCGGTGCCCGTCGGGTAGCGCTTGACCAGGTCGGTGATCCGCAGCGCGGGCTCCACTACGGCAGCTCGTCCGGCAGCCCGAAGCGCCGGAAGGCCTCCGGGGACATGGACCCGGGGACGTCGCCGAAGCGCTGGTAGACCCAGGGGGCCACGAAGGCCGTGACCTGCTCGATGCGGTCGCCGCGCAGGGTGAGCACGTCCAGGACGGCCGCCGGGTGGCAACCGCGCTCCTCGTCCCACATGTAGCAGCCGACCGCCAGCTGGCCGTTGGCGCGGGCCGGGAGATGGCGCCAGCGTTCTCGCAGCGGCTGGTTGGTGAGGAACCCGACCAGCGCCTCGCGGCCGCGGTACCAGCGCGGCATCGGGGGCATCGACCACGTCGCGTCCTGCGTCAGCAGCCGGACCACCTCCTCCACGTCGTCCTGCTCCATCGCGGCCATGTAGTCGCGGGCCAGGGCCTGGAGTCGCTCGTCGCCCAGCGCGCGCAGCGTGGCCTGCTGGGACTGGTCAGGCAGGCGCTCGTCCACCGTCCTGCGCGCGCGCTGCAGCGCGCTGTTGACCGAGGGGACCGTGGTGTCCAGCGCCGCCGCGACCTCCTGCGCCGAGAACCCGAGCACGGCGCGCAGGATGAGCACCGCGCGCTGCAGGGCGGGCAGGTGCTGGAGCGCGGCTACGAAGGCGAGCTCCACGCTCTCGCGCTGCTCGTACACGGCCTCCAGGGAGGCCTTCCCGTCGGGCACGCCCAGGCTCTCGTCCGGGTAGGGCTCGAGCCACACGGACTCGACCAGCGGCACGCCAGGGTCCTCGTGGGGGTCGGCGCCCGGGCCGTAGTCCATCGGGAGCACCCGCTTGGGGCGCCGGGCGATGGCGTCCAGGCAGGTGTTGGTGGCGATCCGGTACAGCCAGGACCGAAAGGAGCTGCGCTCCTCGAAGCGTGGCAGGCCGCGCCAGGCGCGGAGCAGCGCCTCCTGCAGCGCGTCCTCGGCGTCGTGGACCGATCCCAGCATTCGGTAGGAGTGAGCGTGCAGCTCGCCCTGGTAGGGCTCGACCAGGCGGCGGTAGGCGTCCTCGTCGCCCCGGCGCGCGGTGGCCAGCAGCGCGCCCGCGTCGGCGGTGGTGCCGGATGCGGTGCTCATCGATACGAGTCTGGACCGGGCAAGCCGACCAGACTAATCGGCGCTCGTGAGATGAGTCCGGCGGCTCCCGGCGGTCATACGGGCACAACGTGAAACGACCTACTTCCCCCCACGTCGTGCACCTGGAGCTCCACACCGGCGACCTCCCGCGCGCCCGCGCGTTCTACGCGGGGCTGTGCGGGTGGCGGCCCGAGCGGATCGAGGTCGGCGACAGCTCCTACCTGGCCCTGGAGATGGGCCGTGGGGTGGGCGGCGGGATGGTCCAGTGTGCGACCCGACATCCGCTCTGGCTACCTTACGTGCAGGTCGCCGATGTTGCGCGGGTCACGGACCGCGCTCGAGGGCTCGGCGCCTCGGTGCTGCTGGGGCCCCGCGAGGGGCCGGCCGGTTGGCGCAGCGTCGTAGCCGCGCCGGCGGGCGCGCAGATCGCCTTCTGGCAGCCCAGACGGCGCCGGCAACCGAGAAAGGACCGATGAGCTTGACCGCGACCGAAGACCGAAAGCGCTGGATCGCCCTGTACGTGCTGTGCGTCGGGGTGTTGATGATCGTCCTGGACGCCACCGTGGTGAACGTGGCGCTGCCGACGATCCAGAACGACCTCGGGTTCACCCAGTCCAGCCTGGCCTGGGTGGTCAACGCGTACATGATCGCCTTCGGCGGGCTGCTGCTGCTGGCCGGGCGGCTCGGCGATCTGCTGGGCCGCAAGAACGTGTTCATGGCCGGCCTGGCCGTGTTCACCCTGGCGTCGCTGGCCTGCGGGCTGGCGAACAGCCAGGAGGCGCTGGTCGCCGCGCGGTTCGTCCAGGGCGCCGGCGGCGCGATGACCTCCGCGGTCACCCTGGGGATGATCGTCACGATGTTCTCCGAGCCGCGCGAGCAGGCGAAGGCGATCGGCGTCTACGCCTTCGTGGCCTCGGCCGGCGGCTCGATCGGCCTGCTGGTGGGCGGGGTGCTGACCCAGTCCATCAACTGGCACTGGATCTTCTTCGTGAACGTCCCGATCGGGATCCTCACCGCGTTCCTCGCGAACCGGCTGCTGGACCGCGACCAGGGGATCGGCTTCGCCCGCGGCGCGGACATCCCGGGCGCGGTGCTGATCACCAGCGCGCTGATGCTGGGCGTCTACACCCTGGTCAAGCCCGCGGCCGAGCACGGCTGGGGCTCGACGCAGGCGCTGGGGTTCGCCGCTGTGTCGCTCCTGCTGCTGGTCGCGTTCGTGGTCCGCGAGGCGCGGGCCGCCCATCCGCTGATCCCGCTGCGGATCTTCCGCTCGCGCAACGTGTCGGGGGCCAACATCGTCCAGGCGCTGTCGGTGGCGGGGATGTTCGGGATGTTCTTCATGGGCTCGCTCTATCTCCAGCGGGTGCTCCACTACAACGCGC
>JAWVFR010000108.1:0-14593 GCA_033855845.1 Solirubrobacteraceae bacterium | reverse complement strand
GCCAGGTTGCAGGCCGAGTCGTCGACGTGCATGTACTCGCTGCACGGGTTGGACGCGTTGATGCGCCCGCTCGCCGGGCACGTGTGCCAGCGGTTGATCGTCGTGTCGTACTGGACGCCCGGGTCGGCGCAGCGCCAGGCGGCCTCGGAGATCTCGCGCATCAGCTCGCGCGCGGGGATCGGGTCGCCGACCGGCTCGCCGGTGGCGCGGGCGGTCAGCCGCCAGTCGTCGCCGGCCTCGACGGCCGCCATGAACTCGTCGTTGACGCGGACCGAGTTGTTCGCGTTCTGGTACTGGATCGAGTAGAAGCCCTCGCCGTCGATCGACATGTCGAACCCGGCGTCGCGCAGGGCCGCGGCCTTGTCCTCCTCCTTGGCCTTGCACCAGATGAAGTCGCGGATATCGGGATGGTCGACGTCCAGCACGACCATCTTGGCCGCGCGCCGCGTCTTGCCACCGGACTTGATCGTCCCGGCCCAGGCGTCGGCGCCGCGCATGAAGGAGACCGGCCCGGAGGCGGTGCCGCCCTTGGCCAGCGGCTCCATCGAGCCGCGGATCTTCGACAGGTTGATCCCCGACCCCGACCCGCCGCGGAAGATGTTCCCCTCCTTGGTGTTCCAGTCGAGGATCGACTCCATGTTGTCCTCGACGGACAGGATGAAGCAGGCCGAGCACTGCGGGCTCTCCTCGAACCCCACGTTGAACCAGACGGGCGAGTTGAACGCCGCCATCTGGTGGAGCAGGATGTGGGTGAGCTCGTCCTTGAAGGCGCTCGCGTCCTCGTCGGTGGCGAAGTAGCCGCGCTCGCGGCCCCAGCCGGCGATGGTGCCGGCGACCCGGCCGATCATCTGCTTGACCGAGCGCTCGCGGGCGGGCGAGTCGAGCTGGCCGCGGAAGTACTTCTGGGCCACGATGTTGGTGGCGTTCTGGGACCAGGAGGCGGGGAACTCGACGTCGCGCTGCTCGAAGGCGACGCTGTCGCCGTGGCCGATGCGCGCGTCGCGCGTCTCCCACTCGATGGCATCGAAGGGGTGGACCCCGGGCGTCGTGAAGCGCCGCGCGATGCTGAGACCCTCTCCGGTCTGGAGGCTCTGGGTGGGTGTGGTCTCGCTGGGCGGGGTCATGCTGTGGAGCTCCTCTCCGGCTGCTTACGGTGCGTCTACAGGGGTGTAGAAGGGCTACGCATCGTGGCGGTCGGGTCGGACGGACTCGGGCCTCCGGGAGGCTCCTTAAAGGGTAGTGGTCGAGGCCTTCCCGCAAACTGCGGAAAGGCGTCCCTCAGGTGCCGCGGCGACCGGGCAGGTGGAGGCGATCCGCGAGGCCGGAGAGGCCGGAGGCGGCCCGCAGACGGACCTCCCCTGCGGCATGGCGCAGGGGGTCCAGGCGGTCCAGTCCCCAGCCCATGTAGCGCCACGTGCCGGCCAGTGCGCCGCCCACCAGCGCCAGCAGCAGCAACGCCGCCAGCCCGAGGATCGGAGCCGGGGTCATGGCGTCCGCGCCGGCCGCGAGCGGGAGGTGGCGCACGACCTTCCCCTCGTGGAAGAGCTTGGGCGGCGCGGGGGGCTTGGGGACGAAGGTGCTGCCGGGCGGAAGCGACTGGCCATTGCCGCCGACGGGGACGCCGGACTGGGTGTCGGTGGGCTTGGTCTGGGAGACGCCGCCACGGTTGCAGCCCTGGCGCTGGGCCGCGTTGTAGGCGTCCAGGAAGTCGGGCGCGTACTGGGCGACGTCGTTGGGGATCGATCCGGGGCCACCGCTGGCGGTGCAGGGATTGATCTTGCCGGTGCGCTGGTACTGCTCCAGCGGGGTCTCCGCCCAGGCGGCCGGCGCGAGCGCGAGCAGGCCCACGACGGCGGCCAGGACCAGGGCTGTCGGGGTCGGCCGCATCGAGCGTCTCATGCTAGCGTGGCGCCCCGTTTCATGGCCGTGACCGCGCCGATTCCGACCCGTCCCGGCGGCGCCTTCGCCGGCGCCCCGGACGCCGCCTCCGACCAGGCCCTCGCGGGGCCCCGCTCGACGCGGGCCGGGGGCGCGCTGCTGGGTGGGCTGCTCGCGGCGCTGCTGTACGCCGCCTTCGCCGGCGGTGCGGCTTCCTACCCCCATGCCGCGCGCCTGCAGGCCGGGCTCTGCGTGCTGGCGGCGCTCGCCGTGGGAGCGCTGCTGTGGCGGGGGGACCTGCGGCTGTCGGGGTCGCCCGCCGGATGGATCGGCCTGGGACTGCTCGCCGCCTTCGCCGCCTGGACCGGCCTGAGCCTGGCCTGGAGCGTCGCGCCCTCGGGCACATGGGTGGAGCTCAACCGCGCGATCTCCTACGTCCTCATCGTCGCGCTCGCGCTGCTGGCGGCCTCCTGGTACCCACGGGCGATCTGGCACGGGGCGCTCGGCTACGCCGCGATCGCGCTGGTGGTCGCCCTCTACGCCCTGGGCGGCAAGGTGGCGCCGGGCATCCACGTCGGGCCGGTGGACCTCAACCAGACCGACGTCCTCGCGCGCCTGCGCGCGCCCCTGGAGTACTGGAACGCGCTGGCGCTGTACATGGCGATGGCGGTGCCGCTGGCTCTGCGGATGGCGGTGGACGAGACGCGGTCGGCGCGGGTGCGGCTCGGCGCGCTGGTGGCGCTGCCGGTCTACCTCGTGGTGCTGGGCCTGACGTTCTCGCGCGGGGGGGTCATCGCGGCGCTGGTGGCGGTGACGGTGACGATCGTCCTCGCCGGCTCGGCCCTGCGCACGCTGATGTACCTGGGGCTGGCCCTGGCAGCCGCCGCCCCCGCGCTCGTCATCGGGTTCACCACGCACGATCTGACCACGAACGTCGTCCCGCTGAGCGCGCGCGAGGACGACGGGCTCGTGTTGGGGCTGGTCCTGCTTGGCTGCCTGGCGCTGCTCGCGCTAGTGGGGCGCCTGGTGCTGTCCGCCGAGGTCCGCGTCGCGCCCAGCGCCGCGCGATCCCGGTTGATCGGCCGCGTCCTGGTCGGGGTTGTGGGTGTCGCGCTGCTCGGAGGGGTGGCGGCGATGGCGGTCTCCGACCGGGGGCTGACCGGCACCGTGTCGCACGAGTGGGACACGTTCCGCTCCTCGCACGAGGCGCCGGGGAACTTCGACCCCGGCCGCCTGGCCTCCACCAACGCCGGCAACCGCTGGGTGTGGTGGTCGGAGGCGGTGGGAGCGTGGTCGGACCGGCCGCTGGAGGGCCACGGCGCCGGGTCGTTCGGCGTCGTCCACCGCCAGTACCGGACCAACCGCCTGAACGTCCTGCAGCCGCACTCCGTCCCGCTGCAGTTCCTGGCCGAGACCGGGCTGGTCGGGTTCGGGCTGGCGATGGGAGGGCTGGGGCTGCTGGCGCTGGGCGCGGTGGGGGCGGCGCGCCGGCTGCTGCCCGGACCGGAGCGCGGGCTGGCGGCGGCGCTGCTGGGGGCCTCGGCCGCGTGGTTCGTCCACGGCCTCTACGACTGGGACTGGGACATCCCCGGGATCACGCTGCCCGCGCTCATGTTCCTGGGGCTCCTGTGCGCGCGGGGAACGGGGTTCTCGTGGTCGCCGCGCGGGGTGGGGGGCGGCGGCCGGGCGCTGCTGCTCGCCGGTGCGCTGCTGGTTTTCGGGACCGCGGCGCTCTCCGCGATCCTGCCGTCGTGGGCACGGTCGAAGACCGACGGCGCGCTGGCGTCTGTGGCGCGGGGGGCGACGCCCGCGCAGCTGGAGCGCGCCCAGGCCGATGCGGACTATGCGTCGCGGCTGGACACCCTGTCCGTGGAGCCGCTGCTGGCGGCGGCGTCGCTGGCCGAGCGGCGCGGACGCTCGGGCCAGGCGCGCGAGTACCTGGTTGACGCGGTGCGCCGGCAGCCCAGCAACGTGCAGGCATGGCTGAGCCTGGTGCGCTTCGAGCTGGACCGCGGCGATCTGCCGAACGTCCGCACAGGGCTGCGCCGCGTGCTGGAGCTGGACCCGCGCAACCCGACGGTGCCGGTCCTGATCGCGGTGGAGGCGGGGACGACGGTCCCGGCCACGCGGTCGGCAACCGCCACGGGGACGCCGCTGGTGGCCGTGGTGGGCCAGACGCCCGCCACGGCGAAGGTGCTGGTGGCGCAGCTCGAGGCCGCGGGGCTGCCGGTGCCGGACGACCTGCGGCGCCTCGCCGCCCGCGCGCGGTAGGGCGGCGGGCCGGCCGACCGGTTTTGGCCCCACCGTCCTGCTTAGGAGTCGGATTCCGACCTTCAGGCAGGACAGTGGAGTCCCGGCGCCTCAGAACACCTTCCCGATCAGGCCGGTCATCACCAGGACCACGAGCAGGACGCCGAGGCACATGAGCCCGGCGGCGAACGCCCACTCCGCGGGCATCCAGCTGGGAGGCGGCGGCGGCTCGGGGACCCGGCGGGCGGCGGTCCGGGCGGCCCGCGCGCGCTGAACCGCCTCGGCGCGGCGGCGCCGGGCTTCGAGGGAGGCGGGGGGCGGGGCGTCTGTGTCGGTGGTGTCTGTGGTGGTGGGCGCCGGGGCGGCAGCTGCGGGGCCGGATGCCGCGGCTGTGGCGCGTCCGCCGCCGCCGGCGATTGCGGCCACCGGCTGCTGGGCGACGGCGCCCAGTGATGCGGCCTCGATCGCCTCCGAGAGCTCGGCCACCCGCCGGTCCGCCTCGGCGCGGGCCTGGGCGTGAGCGGAGAGCACCGCCTCCAGCTCCCCGCGCCCCGCGGTCTCTTCGGCGAGCCGCAGCTCCAGGTCCGCGCGGTCCTCGAGCGCGGCTGCGAGTTGCGCCTCGAGCTCGGCGCTGCGCTCGGACAGGCGCGCCTCCAGCCGCCGGGTCTGCTCCTCCGCCTCCTCACGGGACCGGACGAGCTCGTCGGCCCGCGCCTCGGCCGCATGGACGCGGCTCAACGCCTTCGCGGTCTCGTGCTCGGCCACCTCGGCGCGACGCTGGGTCTCGGCCAGTGTGGCCGCGGCCTGCGCGGCCTGGGCGTGGGCGGCCTGGAGCTCCTGCGCCCGGCCGGCCTGCGTCTGCGCCGTTTCCTCGGCCTGCGCGCGGGCTGCTTCCAGCTCCTGCGCGCGTTGCGCCTGCGCTCGTGTCTGCTCCTCGGCCTGCGCCCGGGCTGCTTCCAGCTCCTGCGCGCGTTGCGCCTGCGCTTGGATCTGCTCCTCGGCCTGCGCCCGGGCCGCTTCCAGCTCCTGTGCGCGTTGCGCCTGCGCTCGGATCTGGGCCTCGGCCTGGGCCAGGCGGTGTGCGAGCTGCCCGGCGCGGTCGGCCTCGGCCCGGGCGGACTCGGCTCGCTGGACGGCTTCGCGTAGAGATTGCTCAAGCGTGTCGCGCGCGGACGTCGCCCGCTCGACCTCGGCGGCCAACTCGGCCGTCCGCGTCTCGAGCTCTCCTCGCTTGGCCGCGTCGCGCTCCGCTTGCTCGACGAGCGCGCGGATCCGCTCCTGCGCCTCGCCCGATACGGACTCCAGGGCGGCGCCGTGCTCGCTGCGCGCCGCATCGACGGCGGCGAGGGCGGCGTCCCGCGCGTCTTCGGCTTCGGATCGGGCGGCCAGGGCCGCCCGCGCGCGCTCCTCGGCTTGCCTGCGCTCTTCCTCCAGGCGGGCGTTTGCTTCCGCGGCCTCGTCTGCGGTTGTGCGGAGCTGCGCCAGCTCGGCGGCGTGGCGCTGCGCCTCGGCCGTGACGGCGGCGAGCTCCTGCGAGCGGGTATCGGCCTCCTCGCGCGCTGCGGCCCCGCTCTGCGCTTCCTGGACTGCTTCGTCCGCCCGCCGGCGCTCCACTTCGAGCGCGGCGTCGGCGTCGTCCGCCCGCCGGCGTTCGATCTCGGCCTCGCGGAGGGCCTCCGCCGCCCGCTCGCGTTCGGCCTCCGCCTCCCGAGCCGCCTCCTCAGCCCGCGCGCGTTCGGCTTCGGTCCCCCGAATCGCCTCCTCAGCCCGCGCGCGTTCGGCTTCGGTGGCGGCGCGGATCGCCTCGGCGGCCCGCTCGCGTTCGGCTTCCGCCTCTCGAGCCGCCTCCTCAGCCCGCGCGCGTTCGGTTTCGGCGGCGGCGCGGATCGCCTCCTCGGCCCGCTCGCGTTCGGCTTCGACCGCCAGACGGACGGCTTCCTCGGTGCGGGCCTCGGCGATGCGCAGCGCATCCGCGGCCTGCGCGCGCTCGGCCTCCGCGGTTTGGCCGGCTTCGCCCAGGCGCAGTTCGATACGGGCGCGCTCGGCCTCGGCGGCGGCCAGCGCCGCGGCGAGGTCGGTGCCCTCGGCCTCGGCCCTCTCGGTCGCTTCCCGAACTACCCGCTCCGCCCGGGCCTGCTCGGCGGCGGCCCTGGACTCGGCCGCGCTAAGAGCCTTTGCGAGCCGGGCGCGTTCGGCGTCCGCCGCCTCGGTGGCCTCGCGCAGGACTTCCTCGGCGCGGGCTCGCTCCGCCTCGACCGCCGCGTCGCGCTCGCGCTGGCTGTCCTCCACTCGCGCGCGCTCGCTCTCCGCCGCGGCCTCGGCCTGACGAAGCGCCTCCTGCAACGAGGCGCGGTCGGCTTCGGCGCGCTGCGCTTCGAGCACCGCGCTCTCCGCCTGGACACGGGCGGCCTCGACCGCCGCGGACGCCTCCTGCGCCCGGGCGCGGTCGTCTTCGAGCAGAGAGGCCATTTCGCGCGCCGTTTCCTCCGCACGGGCGCGTTCGGCTTCGAGGAGCGAGGACATTTCGCGCGCCTTTTCCTCGGCACGGGCGCGTTCCGCTTCGAATGCCTCGGCTGACTCACGCGCCGCCGCCTCCGCACGAGTTCGCTCCTCCTGAAGTGCCGCGGACGCCTCGCTCGCAGCCTGCTCCAGCGCGGCGGCGTTCCGCATTGCCTCTTCGGCGCGGACGCGATCCGCCTCCGCGCCGGTAGCCGTCTCGGCTGCGATGGCGGCGGCCCGGGCCCGCTCGTGCTCCGCCTGCTCCTCGGCGGCCTGCGCCCGCGCCCGCGCCTCCTCGGCCTCGCGGACCGCGGCGTCGCGCTCGGCCTGGACGGCGGCGGTCGCCTCCGTGACGCTGGTGCGCACCTGCGCCTCCAGAGCGGCGGTCTTCTCCGCGGCCTGGGCGCGGAGTTCCTGCACCTGTGCCTCGAGGGCGGCGGTGGCCTCGGCGGCGCGGGCGCGCTCCTGCTGTACCCGCGCCTGCAGAGCAGCGGTGGCGTCGGCGGCGCGGGCGCGCTCCTGCTGTACCTGTGCCTGCAGAGCGGCGGTGGCCTCGGCGGCGCGGGCGCGCTCGGCCTCGGCCTCGGTCTCGAGTGAGGCAGCTGCCTGGGCCGTCTCCGCGAGCCGCACCTCCAGGGCGGCGGCGCGGGAGCGCTCCTCCGCGACCTGTGCCTCCAGGGCGGCGCTGGACTCCGTGGCCCGGGAGCGCTCCTCGTCGCGAGCAAGCTCAAGGGCCGCGGTGAGCTCGGCGGTCCGAGCCGCCTCCTCCAGGAGGCGTGCCTCCAGGGCGGCGGTGGCCTCCGCGGCGCGGGCGCGCTCCTGCTTGAGTTCGGCCTCCAGTTCCTGGGTTGCGGATGTCTGCTCCTCTCGCAGCCGGGCCTTGAGCTCCCGGGCTTGGCGGTGCGCCTCCTCGACCTGGGTCTCGAGCTCCCGGGTGGCCTGCTGTGCCTGGCTGCGTTCCTCCTCGAGCCGGCCTTGCAGCTCCTCGGCTCGGCCGGCGTGCTCCTGGTGGAGGGCCTCCAGGGCCTGGCTGGTCTGTTCGGACTGCCGGCGTTCGTCGTCCAGCCGGGCTTGCAGCTGCTCGGCCGCTCTGGCGTGCTCGTCCCGGAGCCGGGCCTCCAGGTCCTCGGTGGCCCGGGTTCGCTCCTGCTGGAGCCTCAACTCGAGATCTTGGGCGGCCCGCTCGGCCTGTGAGCGCTCCTCCTGGAGGCGGGCCTCCAGTTCGGCGGCGGTCTGGGTGGCCTGCGCCTCCTGAGCCTGCAGCCGCGCGGCGAGGTCCTCCGATGCCCGGGCTGCGGTCGCCTCCGCTTCCCGCAGGCGCGTCTCGAGCTCCCTGGCCTGGGTTCGCTCCGCCTCAAGCCGTGTTTCCAGGTCGGCCGCCGTCTGGGCGGCCCGGGCCTGCTCGTCGCGCA
Source organism: Solirubrobacteraceae bacterium (assembly GCA_033855845.1). Lineage (GTDB taxonomy): Bacteria > Actinomycetota > Thermoleophilia > Solirubrobacterales > Solirubrobacteraceae > AC-38. The sequence goes on along the minus strand of JAWVFR010000108.1, from coordinate 6,554 downwards.
GCCGAGCTTCAAGCTGCTCCGCCGCCCGCGCGGCCTGGGCTCGCTCCTCCTGCAGCCGCGCTTCGAGTTCCTCCGCCGCCCGCGCGGCCTGGGCCTGCTCCTGCTGGAGCCAAGTCTCCCGCTCGCCCACAGCTTGGGCCGCGCTGGCCTGTTCGTCGGAGAGCCGGGACTGGAGCTCCTCGGCCTTGGTGCGCTCGGCATCGACGCGGGCGGTGAGCTCGGCCGCGGCCCGGGCGGCGGTTTCCCGCTCGGCCTGGAGCCGCGTGGCCAGCTCGTCGGCCGCCTGCGCCTGCTCGGCCCGCAGCCGCGCCTCCAGCTCCTGGGCCGCGGCTGCCGCGGCGGCGCGCTCCTCCTGCCGGAGCGCTTCCGCTTCCTCCGCCGCCTGTGCGGAGCGGGTCAACTCTTCCTGGAGCCGGGCCTCGGCCGCGCGGGCGGACTGGGTGCGCTCCTCGCGCAGGCGGGCCTCGAGCGCCTCGGCCTCCGCGGCCGCCTGGGCTCGTTCGGCCTCCAGGTGCGCATCGGCCTCCGCCGCAACCCGTGCGCGCTCGTCGCGCAGTCGCGCCTCCGCCGCCTGCTCTGCTTCCGCCCGATCCCGCTGGAACCGGGCCTCCAGGTGCTCGACCGCCCGGGCCGCCGCCGAGCGCTCCTGCTCGACCGCGGCCGCCGCGGAACGCGCGTGCTCCTCGGCGAGCCGGATCTCCAGCTCGGTGGTGGTGTGGACAAGGCGGGCCTCCGCTTCCTCGGCGAGGCGGGCCTCCAGCTCGGTGGTGGTCTGGACGAGGCGGGCCTCCGCTTCCTCCGCGAGCCGGGCCTCCAGTTCCGCGGTGGCCTCGACCAGCCGAGCCTCCGCCTCTTGCGCCCCGCGCTGGGCCTCGACGCGGGCACCCTCGAGCTCCGCGACGGCGCGCTCCAGGTCGACCATTCGCCGCTCGCCCGCCGCGGACGCGCGCTCGGCGTCCGCCCGCGCGGCCGCCTCGGCCTGGACCCGGGCCTCGGACTCGGCGCGGGCCGCGCGCTCCTCCTCCAGCCGGGCCTCGAGCTCGCCCATCGCACGGCGCCGCGACTCGGCGGCGGCCTCGGCCGCCTCGCGCAGGCGCCGCTCCTCGTCCACGGCCTGGCTGGCCTCGCGCCGCAGACGGCGTTCCTCGTCCAGGGCCTCGGCCGCCCGGCGCCGCTCGTCATCCAGCGCCTGGGCTGCCTCGCGCTGGCGACGCTCCTCGTCGCGCCGCGCGGGCGCGGCCGCCGGCCCCGCCGCCAGCGGCGACGGCGTCCCCCGCCCCCGCCCCCGCCCCCGCAGCGGCACCGGCGCCGGAAGCTGGACCACCGCCGCCCCGGCGTCCAGAGCAAACGCCGCGCCCCGGTCCAGCAGCCCCGCCGGGACCGAGAACGCCGCGCGCCACACCGCTCCCGCCGGACCGGCGGTCGGCGCGCTCAGGTCGGGGGACGGGAGAGGAGAGAGACGGCGACCGCCGTCCACGACCAGGGCCGCGGCGCCCAGCTCTTGCGCCTCGCCGGCCCGCCACCGGCCGGCCACCCGCAGCAGCGCGGTGCCCTCGCCCGCCGGTACGTACTCGAAGGAATCGACCTCGAAGGAGACGGCCCGGCTCATCGCCCACCCCGCGGGCAGGAGGACGGCACCGCGCGAAACCGGGCGGCGCTCATCCGACTCGAGCCTGGCGAGATCCCCACGTCCACGGCAGCGCGCCGATTCTAGGCCCCGGGCCGCGATGCCGGTGCTACGCCGGACCCAGTCCGGCCTCGCGCAGCCCCTGCTCGTGGTCGATGAAGACGCGCATCTCGACGGGCTCCCCGTCGCGCACGGTGAACACGTGCGCCACCGCGACCTCGACCGGAACGCCGCCGGCCACGCCCCGGCCCCGCGCCCGCAGCAGCGCCACCGCGCGGTCGCCGCCGATCCGCAGGTCGAGGACGTCCACCTCCGGCCCGTCGAACATCTCCCACAGCGTGCGCAGCGCGCCCGCCAGCCCCGCGCGTCCGTGGTACGTCTGGGCGTCCGGCAGGTCCGGGGCGTCGTAGGCCACGACGTCGGGGGGGAGGAGTGCCACGGCGCCCTCGATGTCGCCGCGGTTGAACGCCGCGTAGAGGCCTCGCAGCCGGGCTTCCAGGTCGGCGTCGCTCATCGCACCAGGTCCTCCACGGCGCCGATCATTCCGGCCAGTACATCCTCCGGGGAACCGCCGGCGTCGACCACCCGCACCCGCTCCGGATCGGCCGCGGCCAGCTCGTCGTACGCGCGCTCGATGGCGGCGAAGAAGGCCTCGTCCTCGCGCTCCAGGCGGTCGGGCTCCTCTCCCCGAGAGGACTGCCGCGCCCGGCCCGTGCCCCGGTCCACCCGCAGCAGCACGGTGCGGTCCGGGGCCAGCCCGCCGGTGGCGAAGTCGTTGATCGCCCGCACCGCCTCCACGCCCAGGCCGCGGCCGCCACCTTGGTAGGCGAGGGAGGAGTCGACGAAGCGGTCCAGCACCACCCACGTACCGGCCGCCAGCAGCGGATCCAACAGCTCCTCCACCAGCTGGGCCCGGGCCGCCGCGTACAGCAGCGCCTCGGCGCGCGGCGTTACCGCCAGCGCCGGGTCCACCACCAGCGCGCGGATCCGCTCGGATACTTCGACGCCGCCGGGCTCGCGCAGCAGGCGGACCGGGACCCCGCGCGACTCGAGCTCGGCGGCCAGTCCGCGGGCCTGCGTGGTCTTGCCCGCGCCGTCCAGTCCCTCGATCGTGATCAGCCGGCCGCGCGCCATCGCCGCGACGATATCTACGATCAGTGCAGATGCCGACCCTGTCCGGTACCGAGCACCACCCGCACGCCCGTGCCGTCCTCGGCGCGGCGCTCCCGCCCGGCGGCCGGCCCTCGCACGCGTACCTCTTCCACGGCCCGTCGGGGACCGGCAAGCGCGCCGTCGCCCAGGCCTTCGCCGCGGCGCTGCTGTCCGAGGGTGCGACCGACCCGCTCGACGTCGCCACCCGCGTGGCCCACCGGGCCCACCCCGACCTGATGTGGGTCGCCCCCAGCGGCGCGCACGAGCTGCTGGTGGACGACGTCAAGCCCGTGGTCGCCGCGGCCGCGCGCACGCCCTTCGAGGCCTCCCGGCGCGTGTTCGTGGTGGAGCGCGCGGACACCATGAACGACGAGGCCGCCAACCGGATGCTCAAGACCCTGGAGGAGCCACCGGCCTTCGTCCATCTCGTCCTGCTCACCGACCGCCCCGGGGAGGTCCTGGAGACCATCGCCTCGCGCTGCCAGCCCGTGCGCTTCGACCCGCTGCCGGCGTCGGAGCTGGCCGAGCGCCTCGAGCGCGACCTGGGAGTCGAGCCGGCGGTTGCAACCGCCTGTGCGCGGCTGGCTCTGGGGGACGCGGCCCTCGCGGCTGCGCTGGCCACCGGCGAGGGCCCGCGCCTGCGCGCCGGAGCCGAGCGCCTGGCCCGCGCCGCGAAGGCGGGCGAGATGGCGAGCAAGCCGTGGCAGGACGTCCTGGCGCTGGCCCGCGCCCGGGGCGACGCCGCCGTCGCCGCGCTGGAGGAGGCCCACGCCGCCGACCGCGATCTGTTCGCCAAGCGCGACCGCCGCCGGGCCGAGACCGAGCACACCGAGCGCAGCCGCCGCGCCCAGCGCCGCGCCTACACGCAGAGCCTGGACGTCGCGCTTTCGCTCGCCGGCCTGTGGTTCCGCGACGTCGCCTGCGTGGCCTGGGGCGCCCCCGAGCTGGCCTGCCACGCCGACCGCGCTGGCGAGCTGGCCGCCGACGCGCAGGGCGCGGACCCCCAGCGCCTGCGTCAGGCGGTCGAGCTCGTGCAGGACACGCGAGAGCGCCTCACCCTCAATGTGAACGAGGAGCTCGCCTGCGAGGCCCTCGGCTACCGCCTCGAGCGGCTGCTCGCGGCCTGACTACGCGCGGCCGACGGGCCCCAGCGCGGGCTCGCGCCCGTACAGCGAGAAGGCCCTGAATCGCGAGTAGCGGGGGTGGTCGGGCCCGTGGAAGTCGGCCGACCCGGTCCGCAGGAGCCCGGCCGCCTCGCAGTGGTCGCAGAGGCGCTCGGTCCGCTCGCGGTCGTGCTCGACGTAGAAGCACTCCACGCCGTCCAGGCCATCGGCGCGGAAGCGCTCCACCTCGGCCAGCACCTCGTCCGCCCCGTCCACGTCGTGCCACGGGTGCGCCCACACGGCGACCCCGCCCGCCGCGTGGATCGCGGAGATCGCCTCCGCCACCGTGGGCTGCGTGCGCGGGACCCACGCCCGCGCGCCCGCCACCAGGTAGGCGGAGAACAGCCCGTCCAGCGTGTCCGCGCCCTCCGCTCGCAGGCGCTCGCGGTTGCCCTCGCGCTCCAGCACGGCCGCCGCCAGGTGGGGACGCCCGACCGGCAGGCCCGCGGCGCGGCGCGCCTCCATCTCGGAGCGGTCGAGCTCCAGGCCCAGCTCCTCCATCCGGTCCGCCATGCGCACCATGCGCAGCTCGCGGTCGGCCCGCGCGCCGGCCAGGAATTCGGCCAGGCGCGGGTCGCGATGGTCGAGCTCGTAGCCGAGCACGTGCACGTCGGCGTCGGGCGCGCGCACCGCGGTCAGCTCCACGCCGCGTGCCACCCGCACCCCGTGGGCGCGACCCGCCGTCAGGGCCTCGTCCACCCCGTCCACGGTGTCGTGGTCGGTGAGCGCCAGGAGCTCGACGCCCGCGGCGGCCGCCCGGGCCACGACCTGCGCCGGCGCAAGGGCCCCGTCGGAGTACGTGGAGTGCGACTGGAGGTCGAAGGTGGGGGCGTCCATCCTGGGACGGTAGCCCCGCCATCGGCCCGAGCCTGTATCTTCGGGGCGAATCGAGACCTAGCCGAACCGCCGCGGTGCCCTGGTGCCAAGGCGGCCGGGGGACCCAAGTCTTGGGGCGAATCGCATTCGCGTAGCGCCGCTCTTTCCGGCGCGAGCCCGTCAGCTAACCCCGGAGGCGCCCACTGGAAAGAGAGGTCCCCGGTGCAAAAGCTGACGCAACCGTTTTCCGACCGAAACACGCTGCTCGTGGGCTGTGCCCTCGGCGCTCTCATCGCCGTCGTGGTCCTGGTGGCCGCGGTCCCGGCCTTCGCGGGGACCTCCGCCGGAGGCACGACGGACGCTCCGTCCAGCGATCCCGCGCCGGCCGACCAGACGCAGCCCAGCACGCCCCGCTCCACCCCGAGCGGATTCGGCCGCCGGACCCTGCGGCGGGGCTCGCGCGGCGCCGATGTCCGCTACCTGCAGTCCCTGCTCGGCCGCCTGGGCCAGCGGACCGGCGTGGACGGGGTGTTCGGGCGCGGGACCGAGTCCAGCGTCCGCGCCTGGGAGCGCAGCGTCAACGGCCTCGTGGACGGCAGGGTCACCCCCGGCCAGGCCAACGAGATGCGACGCCGGGCGGCGGCCGGCTCGCAGCTCGCCCCGCAGACGGACACCCAGCCCCAGCCCGCGCCCACCACCACGTCAGGCTACGTCTTCCCGGTGCGCGGGCCCCACACCTTCGGCACCTCGATCAACCGGTTCGGCGCCCCGCGCAGCGGCCATTCCCATCAGGGCCAGGACATCATGGCCAGCACCGGGCTCCCCATCGTGTCGGTGACGGCGGGCAAGGTCGCCTCCGTCGGCTACAACGGGGGCGCGGGGAACTACGCCGTGGTCTGGGGCGACGACCGCCGCGACTACGCCTACTACCACATGGTTTCGTCCGCGGTGGTGTCCAAGGGCCAGCGCGTGAGCGCGGGCACGGTCCTGGGCCGCGTGGGCTGCACGGGCAGCTGCTCGGGCTCCCACCTGCACTTCGAGATGTGGACGCCGCACTGGTGGGACGGGGGCACCCCCTTTGACCCGCTGCCCTACCTGCGGCAGTGGGACAAGTAGCGGACCGTCCTACTTAGAGCTCGGATACCGACCTCTAGGCAGGACAGTGGCGCGGTTCCAGCGCCGCCAACAGGTCGGCGGCGTGACGGCCCGGATCGTCGAGCAGCCCGTCGAGCCGCTCGCCGGCCAGGCTCCGGACCTTCGCCGCCAGCTGCTCCGCGGATAGCGGGCGCTCCGGCGACCCGCGCGACGCGCGCACGTGCGCGACGGTCTCGCCCCCCGCCCGCAGCAGCGCCTCGGACTCGCCGAGACCGGCGTCGGTCCGTACGGTGACCAGATCACGCGCGTGCGCACGGACCTCGTCGTCCACGTCGGCGAAGCTCTCCACGCCCGGCTCGCCGCGCAGGCGGGCGAAGGCCACGAGGTAGGGGATCGAGAACTTGGCCTGCAGGCCGTCGGCCACGTCGTCGTAGCACCCGGCGGCCCGGGCCACCGGGTGCACGACGACCTCCAGCGCGACGTCGGGCACCACCCCCAGCGCGGCCTCCAGCGGCGCGTGCGCCAGCAGGCAGCACGGCCACGGCTTGATCCAGTTGGCGGCGATCGCCGGCTAGGCCGGGTCGGGATCGGCCCACGTGCCCCCGAACGCCTCGGAGAAGCCGTGGGGGCCGCGCGCCACCTCGTCTCCCACGACGGCGCCGCCCTGCGCCGCCAGCGCGGCGTGGACCCCAACGGACGCG
>JAWVFR010000107.1:0-20712 GCA_033855845.1 Solirubrobacteraceae bacterium | reverse complement strand
GCCGGCGACAGCGGCTCCGAGCGCCCCGGCCGCCGGCCGCAGAACACCCGCTCCAGCGCGTCGACCGCGCCGTCGCGGTCCCGCGCGGACGCGCCCGCGTAGTAGCGGCGCGCCAGCTCGCCGCCCTGGCCGGAGTGCCACAGCGCCCCCGGCCCGGCGCCCGCGCTGAGCGGGAACCCGGCCGCGTCGCCCAGGGACGCCGTCCCCGACGCGGTGAGACCGAGCACCCGCGCCGCCTCCGCGGGCGCCGACCAGGGATCGCCCGCCGGATCGGCGGGGAGCAGCTCGTGCTCGATGCCCGCGGCCTGGCACAGGGCCGCGGCGCCGACCACGTCCGGCGCGTTCGGCGCGCCCCCGGTCGCCGCCGTGAAGGGGATCCCCGCCCGCAGCGCGGCGGCCAGCACCAGCCGCGAGTCGCGACCGCCGGTCACCGGCACCAGGCTCGCGCGGCCCGGCCAGTCCGCCAGCGCGCGCACCTCCTCGACCAGGAGGCCGGCCGCGGTGGCCGCGTCCCAGCCCGCGCCGCACAGCGCCGCGCTGTCGGCCGCCGCCAGCAGCTCGCGCCGGCGCTCGCCGGCCTGCGGGTGCAGCGACAGCACCCCCGGCGCCACGCGCCGCACCGCGCTCCAGGCCGGCTGGCCGCCCAGCGGCCAGCCCCCGCCCAGCAGCCCGGCGAGGGCGTCCAGGTCCACCGACCGCGACGCGGCCAGCGCTCGCAGCGGCTCCGCGCGGTTGGACAGCCAGGTCGCCCCGTGCGCCTCGGTCCGGTACAGCGGGTAGGCGCCCAGCGGGTCGGCGTAGACGGTCAGGCCCGGCTCGGAGTCGTCGTAGGCCACCGCCGCGCAGCGGCCGTCCAGGTCCTGCGCCCAGCGGTGCGAGGGCTGCTCGTAGAGCGCGGCGTCCAGCGGCCCGCGCCCGTCGGCGCGCCCGCCGGCCTCCCAGCGGATCGGCCGGCCCGACCACAGCGCCAGCCGGGTCTGCGCCGCCTCCACGTGAGCGGGGCCCGCGTCCGCGGCCCAGGCCGCCACCGCCGTCCCCGACGGCGCCTGCCAGCCGCGGACCGGGACGTCTTTCAGGAAGGGCAGCGGGTCCAGCGCGTCGGCCACCGCGTCGCGGGCCCGGCGCGGGTCGGGCGCCCGTCCCGTCGACCATCCGAGGACCCAGAGGTTCATCGGAAGGGATCACTAGCATGCCGCGCCATGGCGCGCCTGTCCCAGGTCTTCGTCCCGAAGGACCGCGAGTTCTTCGACCTGTTCGAGGAGGCCGCGTCCAACATCGTGCGGGCCGCGGACCTGCTGGACCAGATGCTCGGCAGCTTCCCCGAGCGCCGCGACCTCGCCCGCGACATCCTGATCTGCGAGCAGGAGGGCGACCGGATCACGCACGACATCATCCGCCGCCTGAACCAGACGTTCGTGACCCCGATCGACCGCGAGGACATCCTCGCGATGGCCTCCGCCCTGGACGACGTCGTGGACTTCACCGAGGAGGTCGCCGACTTCATGGGGCTGTACCGGATCGAGGCCCCGATGGAGCAGGCCCAGCGGATGGCCCACATCCTGCTCCAGTCCTCCCGCCAGATCGCCGAGGCGATGCCCCGCATGCGCGGGTTCAAGGACATCTCGCACTACACGGTCGAGATCCACCGCCTGGAGAACGACGGCGACCGCGTGGTCCGCGAGGCGATGGCAGCCCTGTTCGACAACGGGATCGACCCCATGGTCGTGATCCGCTGGAAGGACATCTACGAGCGACTCGAGCACGCGATCGACGCGACCGAGCACGTGGCGAACATCCTCGAAGGCATCGTCATCAAGAACGCCTAGGGCGCCGGGATGGACAGCGACGTCATCCTCGTGATCGTCGTGGCCACGGCGCTCGCGTTCGACTTCACGAACGGGTTCCACGACACGGCCAACGCGGTGGCCACGGCGATCTCCACCCGCGCGCTGCCGCCGCGCGTGGCGGTCGGCATGTCGGCGGTGCTCAACTTCGCCGGCGCCTTCATCTCCCTCGCCGTGGCGGCCACGGTGGCCAAGGGGATCGTGGAGGCGAGCCTGATCTCGACCACGATCGTGTTCGCGGGGCTCGTCGGCGCCATCGCCTGGAACCTGGCCACCTGGTTCTTCGGGCTGCCCTCGTCCTCGTCGCACGCCCTGATCGGCGGGGTGGTCGGGGCCGCCTTCGTGGCCCAGGGCGCGGACGCGGTGAAGGGGGACGGCCTCGTCCAGAAGGTGCTGGTCCCGGCGTTGATCGCGCCCTTCCTGGCCTTCATCACCGCGGCGATCGCCATCGTGGTCGCCTACCGCATCGTGGGACGGCTGCGTCCGGGCCCGGTCAACCGCGGGTACCGCCTGGGGCAGATCGTCTCGGCCGGCCTGTTCTCCCTCGCCCACGGGACCAACGACGCCCAGAAGACGATGGGCATCATCGCCCTGGCCCTGGTGGCCCACGGCGACCTGTCCGCCGCCAACCCGGACCCGCCGACCTGGGTCGTGGTGTCGGCGGCCTCCGCGATCGCCCTGGGCACCTACGTCGGGGGCTGGCGGATCATCCGCACCCTGGGCTCGCGCATCATCAAGATGGACCCGGCGCAGGGCTTCGTCGCGCAGGGAGCGGGCGCCTCGGTGGTCCTGGCGGCCTCGCACTTCGGCTACCCGCTGTCCACCACCCACGTCGCCTCCGGTGCCGTGATGGGCGCGGGCGCGGGCAAGCGCCTGTCGGCGGTGCGCTGGGGCGTGGCCGGGAACATCGTCCTGGCCTGGGTCCTGACCGTTCCCGGCGCGGCCCTGGTCGGCGCCGCCACGTACGGCGTGACGCGGATCTTCGGCACCGGCGCGCTGGGCCCGCTGGTGGTCTCCGTGTCCATGCTCGCGCTGCTGGCCGCCATCTTCGGACGGCGCATCGCGCAGGGCCGCTCCCTGACGGTGGAGGGTTGATGGCGGCCAAGATCGTCGACTTCGAGATCCTGGGCGAGCTCGTGCTTGGCGCCTTCGCCGCCGGCATCGGCGTCAGCGCGGTGTTCGGGCTCGTGATCTACGGGAGCACGCGCTTCGCCGACCTGCGCCGCGAGGGCAACGCCGTCGGCGCCGGCTTCTTCGCCGCGGTCGCCGTCCTCGCTCTGCTCGCCTTCGCCGGCGCCGTGGCCTTCGGGCTGGCGGTCATCATCAAGAAGTAGGCCCGTACTCGATCTTGCGCAGCGGCCGCGCGGGCGCGCCGGCGGCGATGGTGAAGGGCTCGATGTCCTTGGTCACGACGCTGTTGGCACCGATCACGCAGCGCTCGCCGATGGTCACGCCGCTGGTCACCACCACGTGCGCGCCCAGCCAGCAATTGTCGCCGATTCGGGTCGGGCCCTTGGTGGTGAACCCCTGCCAGGGGACCGGCCGGTCGGGGTCGTCGAAGCGGTGGTTGCCGTCGGTCACGAAGCAGCCGTTGGCCAGCATCGTGTGATCGCCGATCTCCACCAGCTCGACGCTGGCCAGCATGGTGCCGAGGTTCAGGAAGCAGCCCTCGCCGATCCGGATGCGGGCGTCGCCGGGCGCCGTGATCCAGACGTCGGGCTCCAGCAGGGTGTGCGCGCCGATCTCCAGGCGCCCCTCGCGCAGCGCCTCCAGGAGGTTGCCGTGGACCGGCCGGCGCGCGAAGGCCTGGCGGCGCGCCAGCTCCCGGTGCAGGGCGAGGCGGTTCCAGGGCAGCCGGTTGCGCTCGTACCAGCGCCACTTCTGCAGATAGAGCCGAGCGGCGCCCATGCGCCGCCGATTCTATTCGCGCCCGTTCTCCTGGCCCGTGGGCGCCCGGAAGCGCACCAGCTTGTGGGAGCCGTCGCAGAATGGCCGGATGCGCGATTTCCCGCACCGGCACAGCGCCACGGTCTCGCGGTTGGCCGGGATCTCGGCGCCGTGCATGTCCACGATCCGGAACGGCCCACGGACCAGCAGCGGCCCGTCGCGGTAGGGCGTGATCGTGACGTCGGGACCCTTAGGCATCGTCGTCGTCCAGCCCGCGCCGCAGCGAGGTCTCCCCGGCTTCCCACGCGTCCAGGACGTGGTCGGCCCAGCGGCGGTCCAGCCCCGCCAGCGCGCGGGCGCCCCACAGCACGTCGGCGGCCAGCGCGGGGTCCTGGCGCACGAGGCCGCCGGCCAGGTCCACGGCGGCCACGTTCTCGTGGACGGCGTCGGCCTCGACATGCTCGTCGAAGAAGGCGGTGGCCCGCGGGCCCTGCCCGAGCCGGCGCAGGCCCCGGGCGTAGCGGCCGTTGGGGACCGAGGACGTCATCTCGAACAGCGCCAGGTGGCCCACGATCGCGCCGCGCAGGCGGCGGTGCAGGCCGAACAGCGACATCAGGTTGACGGTGGCCAGGGTGACGGCGGGGATACGGTCGAGGTACGCGCCGTAGCGCGAGTCCAGTCCCAGCGCGTCCATCGAATCCGCGAACAGGGTCGAGTGCATCCGCTCGGCGCGCCCGCCGCCGTACTCGTCGGCCTGGATCTCCACCAGCGCCGCCTTGGGGCCGCCGGTGAGGCGGGGCAGCGCCCAGGAGTGGGGATCGGCCTCCTTGAGCTGGTAGGCCGAGCGGTGCACGACGAACTCGCGGACCTCGGCCTCGGTCGCCTCGCGCTCGACGTAGGCGGAGAGAGAGCGTCCGCTGTCCGCGTCCGCGATCCCGCGCAGCGCGAGGTCGACGTCCTCGGGCGCGACCATGCCGTCCCGACGGGGGGCGAGCTCCTCCAGCGCGGCCTCGAAGCGCTCCTCCAGCCGGCGGCGCAGCGCGAGCAGCGACGGCTCCCACTCCCAGCGCTCGTCGGCGCCGGGGACGCCGCGGTAGTGCAGCTCGTAGGCGACGTAGAGCGCGAGGTGCAGGTCCTCGTCCTCCAGCGGGTGCCCGCCGGGGACAGGCAGGTCGGACGGGAGCTCGAAGGGCGGCCCGGCCAGCGCGCCGAGGAGGATCGCGCTGAGCTCGCCGCGCGGCGCGGGCGGCCCCACGGGCTCCCGTCGCCGGAGGACCGGCGGCGAGGGCTGCGGCGAACGGTCGGCGGTCGGCTGGAGCACGGCGCCAGCCGTCTACCCCGGAGTTAGGGTGCCCGAAACCCGGCTCAGACCCCGTCCAGGAACCTCTCCGCCACATGCGCGGCGGCGGCCTGCGGATCGCCCGCCGCGCGCTGGCGGTCGGCGCCCGTCGCCTCGGCCAGATCCCGGGCCGAGGCGAGTTGCGCGGCGGCTCCCTGCTCGGCGGCGACCGGCTCCAGCGCGTCCAGCAGCGCGTGCAGGCGCTGCGCGGTGGGCATGCGCTCGCCGGTCTCCAGGTCCGCCATCTCCCCGTGCGGGCCGCGGTGGGCGGCCGACCAGCGATTCTCCTCGATTCGCCACGCGGCGTCCGGCGCCGGCAGGTCGCCGGCGTCGTGGCGCGCGACCAACCAGGCCACCAGCGCATGGACGACCGCGATCACCGCCCCCGCTTCCGCGACCGTCGTCTGGGCGTCCGGCACGCGGACCTCCAGCGTCCCGAATGCGGGGTTGGGCCGCAGCTCCCACCACCATGACCGGTAGTCGACCATCGGCCCGGCGGCCGCCCCCCAGCGCATGTCGCGCGCGAACTCGTCCCACCCGGCGAGCACCGGCGGGATCCCCTGGCGGGGCAGCAGCTCGGACACCTTGGGACGGGCCGACGCCATCCCGGTGTCGCGGCCGTCGTGGAAGGGCGCGTTGGCCGCCAGGGCCGCCAGCTCGGGGAGGTAGGAGCGCAGCGCGTTGTGGACGGCGATGGCGCGGCCGGGCCCCCGGACCGCGACGTGGACCTGCAGCGCGCACAGCTGCTGCCACGCCGCCACGGGCCCGTACCAGCGCATGGTGCGCTCGTAGCGCTCGCCCCGGTTCAGCGGCCCGGCGGCGGCTGCAAAGGGGTGCAGGCCCGTGGCGGCGGGGCGCGCCAGACCGTCGAGCGCCGCGGCCAGGTCGCGGCGGGCGCCGGCCAGCTGCGCGGCGGCCTCGCCCGCGTGCCGCGCGGGCGCGGTCACGATCTCCAGTTGCGCCGCCGGGAACTCGAGCTTGAAGCGCTGATCGCCGCCCGTTCGCTCCAGCGCCTCGCCGGCCACCGGCGCGAGGTCCAGCGTGCCGGGGTCCAGCAGCATCAGCTCCTCCTCCACGCCCACGGTCAGCGGCGCGGGCGCGTCGAACGCGGCGCGCAGCGAGTCGCCGGTCACGACGCGGGGGGTGTCGGAGGAGGAGGCTCGGGCCATCGACGGTTTGCGGCGGGGCGGGCAGGATAGACCGCGGCCGTGAGGCTCCTCGTCCCTGCCGGCGTCTTCCGGCCCATCAGCGACACGTGGCTGCTGGCCCGCTGCGCGGCCCGCCTGACGCCGGGCGCGCGGGTGCTGGAGCTGTGCACGGGGTCGGGCGCGATCGCGATCGACGCCGCCCGCCACGGCGCCCGCCAGGTGGTCGCGGTGGACGTCTCGCGCCGCGCCGTCCTGACGGCAAGGTTCAACGCCCGGCTCAACGGCGTGCGGGTGGACGCCCGGCGCGGCGACCTGCTCGACGCCGTACGAGGCGAGCGTTTCGACCTGATCGTCTCCAACCCGCCGTATGTCCCCGCGGTGGACGGCGGCATCCCGAAGCGGGGCCTGAAGCGCGCCTGGGACGCCGGCCCCGACGGCCGCGCCCTGCTGGACCGCATCCTCGCCCAGGCGCCGCGAGCGCTCGCCCCTGGCGGCACGCTCCTGGTCGTCCACTCGTCGATCTGCGGTGAGGATCGGACGTTGGAGCGCCTGCGCTCAGCCGGGCTGCGCGCCGAGGTCGCCGCCCGCGAGACAGGGCCACTCGGCCCGTTGATGCGCGGACGCACGGAGCTGCTGGAGGAACGGGGCCTGCTGGCGCCCGGAGCGCGCGAGGAGGAGGTCCTGGTGATCCAGGGTCAGTCGCCGCGGCGCCGAGCGGGGACGACCCCGCCCCAGACGGCTACGAGCGACGTGACGACAAGCGCGGCGGTCAGCACAAGCTCCGTATCGGCCTCGCCGGTCGAATCCTGAAACCGGGGCAGGCTGGGCCGCGCTGCGGGCGGGTCCTGTCCGGGGTCCCTGGCCCGGATTTCGCTGGCGCGAGAATCCGTCAGTAGGACCCCCGCCACCCGCCCGATCAGCGTCCGCGCTCCCGGGCCCTCGCCTGGGGGCGCCCCAAGAACCGCAACGGCCCGCCGAGGCGGGCCGTGGATTGCGGCCGGGAAGCTACCCCGGGCACGACTGCGAATCGTGGGACGAAGATAACACGCCGGCGAGCCGCTCTACCAAGGCCGCTTCCGGCGTACCCTGGACCTAGCCGGGCTCGCACCAATGACCTATTCCTCGACGTGGGAGCCGCATTGTGTCGGCCTGCGACGACTGTGCTACCAGTAAATGGCCACAAACTCGGCGTCGATGTACCGCTCTGTCATTTCGGATGGTTCCTCCGAACTGGCGCCAGGAGGTGGAGATGCAACGACCGGTGTCGCTCCCGTCTGCATCGGCCAGAGGCCCGTTCTCTGGAGTACCTCTCGCCGTAGGTCGGCCGCCACGATTGGGTCAACTCCGATACTGAACTTGGACGCCACGTGGTCTCGCACAGCACGAAACGCCTCGTTTCGCGCTTCGGTTGACGCGTCGTGCAACGGCTCCTCGCTGATTACACCTGAGCTGGCTACGTCTTCGGCTGGGTAGGAGTGCCCGTAGCGCTCAGCCAGAACGCTGCCGAACTGCGCCAGGGCGAGCGGCAACGGTGCCGCCCCTGGTAGCAGCGATGGCGCGCCCTCGGGGTCCGCCTGCATCAGCGTCGGAAGAACATGGATGGCCTGGGCGACGGACTCGCCAACGGCCGGCATCGTGCTGAGAACGTCCACGAGCTTCACCGGCGACCACTGGTCGTTGAGGCCCTCTCGCGTGAGACGGCCAAGCACCAGGAATTGTGACCTTGAAAACAAGACCCGTCGAATGTCCTTCCAGAAAAGCTGTTGCTCCGCTACGCCCACTACGAAGGCGGGGCGCGACCCCAGCTGCTCGTCGTCGAGACTCGCAACGAGGTGGTCATGGATGAGCCATTCCTGGCCATCGACGATCACGCTGCGGTGCCGAACCAGTCTCCCCTTGAGGGGTACGAGACCGACCAACAGCCGCTGCAAGATCCGGTTACCGTCGACAAGCTGCCGCAGCGAGCGCGTGTCGATCCCAGACAGCAACTCGCGGTTACCTTCGAGGATGTCAAGAATCGATGAGACCGCCGTGCCGAACTGAAACACTTCATGTGCTTGGAGCTCGACCTCAACCTCAATCAGCTGGCCTCTCGCCAGCTCCGCCGGCGCTATCACCCAGGGGTCTCCCTCGACGCGAGCCGAGATGAGAGCGCGCAGACCGTCCAGGTCCGTCGGCGGACGAGGTGCGTGGACGACATCCCTAGGGCGCAGGGTGAGCTTGGATCGCTCGGCCTCGTAGAGCTCGCCAAATGTTGACTGGATGACTGCCTTGCGGACGGTGTGACTTTCGCTGGTCTGACTGCTCGCGATTCGGGATGCGACCTTGCTCTGCGCAATTCCCGCGTTGGCCCCGACTGTGCCCTCCATCTCGCTGCGCAGCAGCGTGGCGGTCGTGTCGCGGTAATCAGTGGCGATAGGGCCCTTGCGCGACGCGATCAGGCTGTAGACGCTTACCTCGTCGAGGTACACGAACTCGCGAAGGGGGCCGAGTGCGTACTTCTTGGCTTCCCGACTGCGCTTGTACTTGCGCCATCTCTGGCGAACTCCGGCCCACGGGGTCATTGAAGCGCGCCAGTGTCGGTCTCGGCCGCCACGCGGCGGCGATGTTCGCCCACTCGTTCGAAGCCTCCGTAGTAGTCATCGTCCATGATGAGATCGCGGCCGTCTGCGACGGCTAAGAGCGCGGCTTCGCTCCATATCGCGGACAAGGCCGCGGACGACCAACCCTCGGTTCGTCTTGCGATCTCGTCGTGCGGAAGCCCTTCGACCGTTCGAAGGTCCGCGGAAGACACGCGGAGTATCTCGGCACGATCAACTACATCCGGCAGCGGAAACTCCACCTCCCAGTCGAAGCGCCCGGGTCGGCGGAGAGCTTCATCTAAGTCGTCGGCACGATTCGTCGCCGCGATCACTACGACGTTGTGCTCCGGCTTGAAGCCGTCCATTTGCGTCAGGAGCTGCGCGACTACTCGCCGTGAGGCCTCGTTCGCGTCACTTGCCCGCTGCGGTGCAACGCTGTCGATCTCGTCGAAGAAGATGATCGACCGCTCTTGCTCTGCTGCATCCTCAAAAATACGGCGTAGAACCGCTTCGCTCTCTCCGACCCACTTGCTGAAGATTTGTGGACCGCTGATCTCGTAGAACTCGGCCTTGGCGACCGAGGCGATGATCCGGGCCAGCATCGTCTTCCCTGTACCAGGCAATCCGGTGAACAGAACGCCCTTGATCGGCCGAGCCTTGATCCTGGCCAGTGCGTCGTGGTGTTCCAACGGAAGTTCGACCAGCTCGCGGGCACGTCGCTTGACCTTCTCCAGACCGCCGAAATCGTCAAAGGTCAGCTCCTCTTCCGACCTGACTCCCTTGAACCTGCTGATGTCGGGCTCATCTAGGTCCGACCTGTCCAGGTAGGTGATCGGATGATCGGCGAGCGTTGTCATGATCTCGCCGAAGTCGTCAACCTCAACCGTGTTGCCTTCGCGGCACTCCACGCCGTTCGTAGCGACCACCTTCACATCGCCCCGGCCAGCGACAAGAGCAGTCTCCCCGAGGCACTTGCGCACAACTCCCACCCAGGACTCCCGCGGCCAGACCTCGTCCGGAGCGACAGTTACCTCGTCGTCGCTGACGAGAACTACGTTTCCGACGCCCGCTCCAATCTCATGCGGAAGTCCCACCGTGACGGTAACGCCGGACCGGTACTGCACATACAGCTGCAAGCCGTCGTCCGATGTCCACAGGACACGCCCGACGTGAGAAGAGGGCCCGAATTCGTACGACACTAGGCGTGACGGTACCGGCCCGCCGCTGATCGGGCGGGTGGGAGGGGTCCTACTGACGGCTTTTCGCCTGCAGGCGGGAAGCCGGGCCAGGGACCCCGGACAGGACCCGCCCGCAGCACGGGCCCAGCCCTACGGGCGAGTACCTGCGGGAACTGGCCACGCCTGCCGCGCCGTACAAGTCGCGCGCGGGTGGCGGCTCGCGGCGCCGCAAGGCGGCTGCCGCGGCCTAGCGTTTGAAGACGGCTCGGGTCGGGTTCGGACCGGCCGTATGCGACCCCTCCGTCGCCGCGACCTGCTCCGGCGTGCCGGTCGCCACGACATAGCCACCCTCGTCCCGCCCTCCGGCGCATGTCGATCAGGTGATCAGTCGATCTGCGCGCCAAGCTCCGGCCGCCGCAGGAACTTGTCCCACACCGTGATTCCCAGCGCGCTAGGAAGGCGCAGGACGCGAGGCCGGAGAGGGTGAGGGCCACCATCTGAGAGTCGCACGCTGACCGGCGGCAACCCTGCGTCGCAGAACCGCCGCTGAAGAGCCGTCAGAGCCATCCCCCGGCCCGTGGGCGCCCCGGTCTTTCGCGCGTGCGCTCGCGCAGCGGCTAACGTCGCTACATGAACGTCCTGCACGGCCACGCGATCTGCGACGGGCCGCACAATGATCCCGCCACTGTGCCTCTGGCTTCGCCGGCCTTCGAGGAGTGGAAGCGGATCGCGGGCCCTGGCGCCCCTGAGGCTCACCTTTGCCCGCGCTGCACAGACCTACTGGAACGCGGGCTGCTGACCCACGACTACGTGCTGGTCTGTTTCCGCTGCGGCCGTAACAGCGCCGTACATCCCGAACTGCGCCAGTGGTGGGGAGTGCCGCACCCCAACGAACCCGGACGGCAGGTCTCGATCTGTGAGGACTGCCGCACTGATGGCGACGCCTTCGAGGTCTAGACCGGCGTCGTTACGTCGGCACGCATGGCTCGCATGACCTCGCTCTCGGCATCGAACAATTTGATGTAGTGCTGCCCGTAGATCTTCTTGAGATGAGCGGCGAACTCAGGGGCGTCCGGCAGTTGGGGTGCCAAGTCCTGCCCGAAAGCGCCCATCGCCTCCTCATGCGCGTCCAGCGCCGTGCAGACTGCCGCCGGCGCGAACAGTTTCACCCCGGCGGTCGTGGTGGAGTACTCGGCCATCCATTCAGCAAACTCGCTCGCCGCCCGGTGGCCGCTTGCCATCATCGAGAGGCGGTCCATGCACGTGATCCACCGGTGGTACGTCCCTTGCCGGTTCTGGCGCTCGGCTTCAGCGCGGTCATCGCGCAGGCGCTGAGTCTCCTCGGACGACTGGTGTAGCGCGATTTCCGCTTGGCGATCCGCCTGTCGCCGCGTCGCGAAGTAAGTGGTGATGCTGCCCGCGATGCCGACGATGCCGGTTATGAGGGCTGTCGCCACTAGGTCGCTCATAAGCTGCTCGCCACTTGTCTGACCCTTCGCTGAAGCCGAGCCGCTCAGATTAGGCGTCGGTGACGACGGAAAAGGGCTTTACTGATTCTCCGTTCGGGGCCGATCCGCTCGGGCCTGCACCGAACGCTCTAATAGACCGCAACGGCCCGCCGAGGCGGGCCGTGGATTGCGGCCGGGAAGCTACCCCGGACCCAACCGCCAACTGGTTGGAAGATAATAGCCGGCAAGCGGCCACTGCCACTGGCCGCTTCCGGCGAACGGCGGAGCGCGGGCGACTCGAACCCCAGCCGAGGGGCAACCCCGGCCGCACCAAGTGGCGGTTGGGCGCGACGACCTCGCCGCTTCACGCTCCACCCGCACCACCTTGTCGGAGCCTGCGTCACGGAAGGGACGCGGAATGTGCCGGTAGGGCCGTGACGGCCCATCGGACGGCCTTCCCGGGGCGGTACTGTCTTCACTAGAGGGGAGCGCGGGGTCCCCGGTAACGGGACCCCAGGGAAGATCAGTCGTGCCGCGTCAAACCCGGGCGGCTGGCGCGCTTCCCTCGAGTCCGAGGCCGCAGATAAACACGCTCGCGAGCGGTCGCAAGACGGACCCAGACGCCGATCGGGCGGGTGGCGGGGGTCCTACTGACGGATTCTCGCGCCAGCGAAATCCGGGCCAGGGACCCCGGACAGGACCCGCCCGCAGCGCGGCCCGGCTCTAGCCGGCCCGGGACCGCGGCCGGCCCCAACCCCTAGGCCGCAGCCGCGACCTTCCGCCGCCGCGAGCCGCCGCCCGCCCGCGACTTGCGCGGCGCGGCGGGCGTGACCAGCTTGCTCAGGTACTCACCGGTGTGCGACCCCTCGGTCGCCGCCACCTGCTCCGGCGTCCCCGAAGCCACGACGTAGCCGCCCTCGTCCCCACCCTCCGGCCCCATGTCGATCAGCCGGTCCGCGGTCTTGATCACGTCGAGGTTGTGCTCGATGACCACCACCGTGTTGCCCGCGTCCACCAGGCGCTGGAGCACCTCCAGCAACCGCTGGATGTCGGCGAAGTGCAGGCCGGTGGTGGGCTCGTCGAGGATGTACAGCGTGCTGCCGGTCGCGACCTTGCACAGCTCGCTCGCCAGCTTCACCCGCTGCGCCTCGCCGCCCGACAGCGTGGTGGCCGGCTGCCCGATCCGGATGTAGCCCAACCCCACGTCGTTGAGCGTCTCCAGCCGCCGGTGGATCTTGGGGATGTGGGCGAAGAACTCCACCGCCTCCTCCACCGGCATGTCCAGGATGTCGGCGATGTTCTTGCCCTTGAAGCGGATCTCCAGCGTCTCGCGGTTGTAGCGCTTGCCGTGGCACTGCTCGCACGGGACATAGACGTCGGGCAGGAAGTGCATCTCGATCTTGATCTGCCCGTCGCCCCGGCACACCTCGCAGCGCCCGCCCTTGACGTTGAAGGAGAACCGGCCGGGCTTGTAGCCGCGGGCGCGCGCCTCCTGGGTCTTGGAGAACAGCTCGCGGATCTGGTCGAACAGCCCGATGTAGGTGGCCGGATTCGACCGCGGCGTGCGCCCGATCGGCGACTGGTCGACCGAGATGATCTTGTCCAGCGCGTCCAGCCCGGAGATCCGCCGGTGCGCCCCCGGCCGCTGCTTGGACCGGTGCAGCCGGTTGGCCACCGACTTGAACAGCACCTCGTTCACGAGCGTTGACTTCCCCGACCCGGACACGCCGGTAACGCAGCAGAAGACGCCCAGCGGCACCTTCACGTCGATGTTCTTGAGGTTGTGCTGCGTGGCGCCCTCGATCAGGACCTGCCCGTTCGGGCGCCGCCGGCGCCGCGGCACCTCGATGCGCCGCGTGCCCGCGAGGAACTGGCCGGTCAGCGACTCCTCCACGCGCTCCACCTCGTCCGCGGTCCCCTCGGCCACGATCCGCCCGCCGTGCTCGCCGGCACCGGGCCCCAGGTCGACCAGGTGGTCGGCCGCGCGCATCGTCCCCTCGTCGTGCTCGACCACGATCACGGTGTTGCCCAGGTCGCGCAGCCGCTCCAGGGTGGCGATCAGGCGCGCGTTGTCGCGCTGGTGCAGGCCGATGGAGGGCTCGTCGAGGATGTACAGGACTCCCACCAGCGAGGACCCGATCTGCGTGGCGAGCCGGATCCGCTGCGCCTCGCCGCCCGACAGCGTGGCCGCCGCGCGCTCCATCGACAGGTAGCCGACGCCGACGTTGTTGAGGAACCCGAGGCGTTCTTCGATCTCCCTCACGATCATCCGCGCGATCTGGCGGTCGACGTCCGACAGCTCCACGCTGCGGATCCACTCCAGGGCCCGCGCCGCCGACAGCTTCGTGAACTCAGGCAGCGACACGCCCGCCACGGTCACCGCCCGCGACTCCGGCCGCAGGCGCGCGCCGCCGCACTCCGGGCACGGCCGCACCGACATGTACTCCTCGATCTTCTCCCGCGACCACTCGGAGTCCGTCTCGCGGTAGCGGCGCTCGAGGTTCGGGACGATCCCCTCGAACCGCGTCGTGTAGGAGCGCTTGCGCCCGTAGCGGTTGCGATAGGAGATGTAGATCTTGTCGCCGTTGGTGCCGTACAGGAAGAGGTCGCGCTGGTCCTCCGGCAGCTCCTCCCACGGCGTCTCCAGATCGATCTCGTAGCGCTCGGCGATCGCGTTCGTTATCTCGTCGTAGTAGTTGGACGAGGACGACGACCAGGGCAGGATCGCGCCCTCCCCGATCGACAGCGACGGGTCGGGCACGATCAGCTCGGGATCGATCTCCATCTGCGAGCCCAGGCCGGTGCAGCGCGGGCAGGCGCCGTGGGGCGAGTTGAAGGAGAAGATCCGCGGCTCCAGCTCGGCGATCGACGGGCCGTGCTCGGGGCAGGCGAACTTCTCCGAGAACGTCATGACCCGGCCCTCGTCCACCAGCTCCACGTCGACCAGCCCGTCGGCCACGGACACGGCGGTCTCGATCGAGTCGGCCAGGCGCTTGCGGACGTCGGGCTTCATCACGAGGCGGTCCACCACCACCGAGATGTCGTGCTTGTACTTCTTGTCCAGCTCGATCGGCTCCTCGAGCAGGCGCGTCTCCCCGTCCACCTTGACCCGCGAGAAGCCCTCGGCCCGCAGCTCCTCGAGCAGCTTCCCGTACTCGCCCTTGCGCCCGCGGACCACGGGGGCCAGCACCATGAAGCGCGTGCCCTCGGGCAGCGTCATCACGTGGTCGATGATCTGCTCCGCCGACTGGCCGGCGATGGGCCGCCCGCAGATGTGGCAGTGGGGCTTGCCCACCCGCGCCCACAGCAGGCGCAGGTAGTCGTAGATCTCGGTGACCGTGCCGACCGTGGAGCGCGGGTTGCGCGAGGTCGTCTTCTGGTCGATGGAGATGGCCGGCGACAACCCCTCGATGGAGTCCACGTCCGGCTTGTCCATCTGGCCCAGGAACTGGCGCGCGTAGGCGGACAGCGACTCGACGTAGCGGCGCTGACCCTCGGCGTAGATCGTGTCGAAGGCCAGCGACGACTTCCCCGAGCCGGACAGGCCCGTGATCACCACCAGCGCCTCGCGCGGAAGGGACAGCGAGACGTCCTTGAGGTTGTGCTCCCGGGCGCCGGAGACGGTTATCTGGTCGTGCGGCGACATAACTCCGCTCCATTGTAGGAGGGCGAACAGACGTTCGGGGGCCGGGCTTCCGTGCCCGGCCCGCAAACTCCGGCTTCTACGCCGACTGCTTCTGCCCCAGGCCGCAGAACAGGTCGCCCAGGGCGCCCTGCCCGCGGTACGCGGTGATCTTGAGCTTGACCTGGTTGAGGTCCACCACCAGGCCCAGCAGCTCCAGGTGCAGCGGTCCCAGGATCAGGGACAGGACCGGGCACGTGTTGGCGGGCGCCGGCTGCGCCTGGTACTTGCGCCCTCCCGAGGACTGCGCGGGCGGCCGCACCGGGACCGAGAACGCCATGGGAGCGATCCGGCCCCGCTTCAGCGCGGCGTTGGCGGCCCGCAGGGCCCTCGGCAGCGCCACGCGCTGCGCGGCGATCGTGCAGAACAGCGAGCCGAGCAGGCCGCCGGCGCGCTTGCCGGTGACGCTCAGCTTGACCTTGTCCAGGTACACGTTGAGCCCCAGCAGGGTCAGGTCCAGCTTGTCGAGCTGGAGGTAGAGGATGTTGCACGTCGCGCCGCGACTGACCGAGAAGACCACGCGGGCGCGGCGCTGGATGCGCTGGCCGCTGAACGGGTCGATCAGGGTCGCGTTCGCGCGGCCCGCCGCGGCGAGACGGCCGCCGCGGGAGATGAACTTGTCCACGTGCAGGCGCACGTTGAGGGTCTTGGTCGACGGGCCCCACGCGGCGCCCGGGGAGCTCTTGGCCCCCGCGGAAGCCGGGGCCAGCACGACTATTGCGCTCGTCGTCGCGACGAGCAGGACGATTCGGCGAAACACCGCCACCTCCAGGGTAGATTGGAGGCGGGCCTACCCCGCGGAGGCTCAGCCCACGCGCGCGTAGACCTCGTCGAGGAGCTGCTCGCGGTCGTCCAGCCGGAAGTTCTCGGCCAGGTACTGCGAGGTCTCCTCGCGAGGGGTCCCGTTCAGGGCCATGTTCAGCGCGATCAGCCGAGCGCCCTCGCTGTCGTCGCCGCCGCCGAGGGGCTCCGGCTCGGGGGGCGCCGCGGGCTCGGGCTCGTAGGCCGGCTCGGGCTCGGGGTCGAAGCTCGGGTGCGAGGCCGTCTCGGGCTCGGACTCGGGCTCGGGCTCCTGCCCGAAGGCCTCCGGCTCGGGCTCGGGCTCCCAGCGGGGCTCGGGCTCGGGCTCCCGGACGGGCTCGCGCTCGAAGCGGTCGCTGCCGCCCGCGGCCGAGCCGCTCAGCTCGCCCATGTTGCCCTGCAGCAGGGTCAGGTCCGCGCTGAGGCGGTTGGCGCCCGTGCGCAGGCTCTCCACCAGCGCGCCCAGCTCGCTCTCCATGGCGTCGATGCGCTGCAGCATGACCTGCGTCGCCTCCTGGACGCGCACGACGTGTCCGCGCGCCTGATCGGCGGCCTCGGCGCGAGTCTTGTCGGCCTCGGCCTTCGCGCGCTGGCGCGTGCGGGCGGCATCGTCCTCGGCCCCACGGGTGATATCCGCGGCGGTGGTCTCGGCCGCCTCCACGATGGCCCGGACCTGCTCGGAGGCCGCGGTGGCCAGGCTGGCGGGACTCGGGCGCTCGGCGCGGCGCAGCTCGTCGATCTCCAGCGCGATCAGCCGGAGGTGGGCGTCCACCTCCTCGGGCTCGTAGCCCCGGCGGCCGATGGGGAAGTCGCGGCGTTCGATGTCCTGTCGGTCGAGGGCCAAAACTGTGTTCCTCCCGTGCAAAGTTGTAGACCGGCGCCAGCCTAGCGCAGGGCCGCGTTCCTCATGCCGGCCCCTGGGCACCGGCGGCGCCGGCCGTGCCCGCCCGCGCCTCGTCGAGGTCACGCCGCAGGTCCCGGATCTCGTCGCGCAGCTTCGCCGCGTACTCGAAGCGCAGGTCGTCGGCGGCGGCCAGCATCTCCTCCTCGAGCTCGACGATGAGCTTCTCCAGCTCCTCCGGGCTCATCTCGTGGTCGCGCTGCTTGCGCCGGCGCTTGCCGCGCGGGACCTTGGTCTCGCTCTGCATGAACTCCGCGATGTCGGAGATCCCCTTGACGATCGTCTCCGGCGTGATCCCGTGCTCCTCGTTGTAGGCGCGCTGGATGACCCGCCGGCGCTCGGTCTCCTCGAGGGCGGTGCGCATGGCCGCCGTCTCCTTGTCGGCGTACATCAGGACCGTGCCGTCCACGTTGCGTGCCGCGCGCCCGATGGTCTGGATGAGCGAGGTCGCCCCGCGCAGGAAGCCCTCCTTGTCGGCGTCCAGGATGGCCACCAGGGAGACCTCCGGGAGGTCGAGCCCCTCGCGCAGCAGGTTGACCCCCACCAGGACGTCGAACTCGCCCAGCCGCAGCTGACGGATGATCTGGATGCGCTCCAGCGTGTCGACCTCCGAGTGCAGGTAGCGCACCCGGAAGCCCGCCTCCAGCAGGTAGTCGGTCAGGTCCTCCGACATCTTCTTGGTGAGCGTGGTGACCAGCGTGCGCTCGTCGCGCTCCGTGCGCGCGCGGATCTCGTTCATCAGGTCGTCGATCTGGTTGCGCGTCTCGCGCACCTCGATCTCCGGGTCCACGATGCCCGTGGGCCGCACGATCTGCTCCACGATCCGGCTGGAGTGCCCCCGCTCGAAGTCGCCCGGCGTGGCCGACACGAAGCACAGCTGCGGCGTGATCGACAGGAACTCGTCGAAGGTCTGGGGCCGGTTGTCCAGCGCGCTGGGCAGGCGGAAGCCGTAGTCGACCAGTGTCTGCTTGCGCGAGCGGTCGCCCTCGTGCATGCCGCCGATCTGGGGCACGGTCTGGTGCGACTCGTCCAGGAAGCACAGGAAGTCGTCGGGGAAGTAGTCGATGAGGCAGTAGGGCCGGTCGCCGGGCTTGCGCCCGTCCAGGATGCGCGAGTAGTTCTCGATCCCGGAGCAGAACCCGACCTCCTTCAGCATCTCCATGTCGTACTGGGTGCGCTGGCGCAGGCGGTGGGACTCCAGGAGCTTGCCCTCGGCCTCCATCTCCGCGCAGCGCGCGTTCAGCTCCCGCCCGATCTCCTCGACCGCGCGGTCCATCGTCCCCTCCTTGACGTTGTAGTGCGTGGCCGGCCAGATCGCCACGTGCTCGAGGTCGTCGACGATCAGCTCGCCGGTGAGGGGGTCGAAGTGCTGCAGGCGCTCCACCTCGTCGCCGAACAGGCTGGCCCGGAAGGCCGTCTCCGCGTAGGCGGGGAAGACCTCGAGCGTCTCGCCGCGGACCCGGAACGTCCCGCGGCCCAGCGCCACGTCGTTGCGGTTGTACTGCATGCGGACCAGCTTGCGCAGGAGCTCGTCGCGGTCGATGAAGTCGCCCTTGCGGATGATCTGCATGTTCTCGTCGTAGGTCTCCGGCGAGCCGATGCCGAAGATGCAGGACACGCTGGCCACGATGAGCACGTCGCGCCGGGCGAACAGGGCCGCGGTGGCGGCGTGGCGCAGGCGGTCGATCTCCTCGTTGATCGAGGAGTCCTTCTCGATGTACAGGTCCCGGCTCGCGACGTAGGCCTCGGGCTGGTAGTAGTCGTAGTAGGAGACGAAGTACTCCACCGCGTTGCGCGGGAAGTACGTGCGGAACTCGTTGCACAGCTGTGCAGCCAGCGTCTTGTTGTGCACGATGACCAGGGTCGGCTTCTGGACCTCCTGGACGATCCCCGCCATGGTCATCGTCTTGCCCGTGCCCGTGGCGCCCAGCAGCGTCGTGAAGCGCTCCCCCGCGCGCACGCCCTCGGCCAGCTCGCGGATCGCGGCGGGCTGGTCGGCGGTGGGGACGAAAGCGGCGTCCAGTTCGAACTTCGGCATGTCCTACGAGGGTAGCGTCCTGCTTAGAGGTCGCCTGGCGAGCTTTAGGCAGGACACTTGGCGAGAACGGCCTGCCAGGGGAAGAGGCTGAACCAGTCCCCGCCGGCCAGGCGCCGGAACTCCGCGCGCGTCCACGTCCAGCGGTGCCCGGGCGTGGAGCCCAGGCGCCGGACGTGGCGGCCGCGCAGGAGATTCCCGGCGCGGAAGAACGGCTCGTGCGGGACGGTGACGAGGAGGCGTCCACGCGACACGCGGCGCAGCTCGCGCAGCGCGCCCGCCGGGCCCTCGACGTGCTCGAGCACCTCCGTGCACACGACGAGGTCGAAGGAGCGGTCGGGGAATGGCAGATCGCACACGTCGCCACACCGGAACGAGGCCCGCGGCACCCGCCCGGACGCCTCCCTCAATGCGTCGTCTCTCACGTCGACGCCCACGATCCGGGCCCCGCCGAAGGCGCCGCTCAGCCACCCCGTCACGAACCCCTCCCCGCAGCCGGCGTCGAGGATGTTCGACGGACGGCCCTCCCCCGCCACGGCGATCAGGCGGCGGCGAAAGCGCTCGATCAGGGCGCCCTCCACCCCACCGCGCTCGTACTTCGGCGTGTGGTGGCTCAAAGCCCGAGTTCGCGGGTGTACTCGCGGCGGTAGTCGCGCTCGGCCTCCAGCACCCGCTGGACGTAGCTGCGGGTCTCGGGGAAGGGGATGTCCTTGATCCGGAAGGCCTTGTCGGCCTCGCGCGACCGCTCGACCCAGTGGGCCACGTTGGTCTCCCCCGCGTTGTAGGACGCGACCGCGAGGACCACGTTGCCCGAGTGCTGGCGCAGCAGGTAGCGCAGGTACCACGTCCCGTACTGGATGTTGATCTGGGGCGAGGCCAGGTCGGCCACCTGGAACGCCGACCCTCCGGAGCGCTGGGCGATGAACTTGGCGGTCTCGGGCTGGATCTGCATCAGCCCCTTGGCGCCGGTGGGAGACGTCTCGTCGCGGAACTTGGACTCCGCGTAGATGACGGCCGCCACGAGCGCCGGCGACAGGCCCTTGTCGCGGGCCTGCTGGCGGATGATGTCCTCGTGGCGCAGCGGCAGCGTCACCTCCTTGACGGCCCGGTCGACCATCGGGACGACGAAGGCGACGATCCCCACCGCCACGGCCGCGAAGATGAGGAGCCCGTACAGGCGACGCCGCGGGCGCGCCCGGGTCGCGGCGCGCGGGGTCACGACCGCAGGTGGTCGAGGACCGCGGACAACTTCTGCTCCAGCTGTTCGATCGAGCCGTCGTTCACAACCGTGTGCGTCGCGCGCCGCCCCTTCTCCTCCTGGGAGAGCTGGCGCGCGGATCGTTCCTCGACCGCGGCGTGGCCTCGTGCGCCCGCGCGCTGCGCGCGCAGGGCCTCGTCCGCGACCACGGCGATGGTAGCGTCGAAGGCGGCCTGCATTCCGCTCTCGAACAGCAGCGGGACCTCCACCACGCCCGCGGGCGGCGCCGGGATCAGCGCCGAGACCTGCTCGCGCCAGGTTCCGATCCGGGCGGCCACGCGCGGCCAGATGAGGCCCTCCAGCCAGGCGCGGTCCTCGGAGGAAGCGAAGGCGGCCTGGGCCACGGCGGCCCGGTCCACACTGCCCTCCGGCGCCATCACCGGGCCCCAGCGCGCGACGACGGCGTCGCGGACATCGGGATCCCCGTACAGCTCGTGCACCACGTCGTCCGTGGACAGCGTGGCCGCGCCCAGACGGCTCAACGCCGCGAGCGCCTCGGACTTCCCGGCACCGATTCCGCCGGTCAGCCCGACGAAGGGAGTCAGCCCGCGTGCTCCTCGGCCGGCTCCGCGTCGCCGGCGGCCTGGCCGTTGTCGGCGGCCTCGGCCG
>JAWVFR010000106.1:0-4698 GCA_033855845.1 Solirubrobacteraceae bacterium | reverse complement strand
CGTCGCGGGCCTCGACCAGCATGGAGAGCATGTCGTCGCCGCCGGGGCGCTCGCGCCGCCGCGCGATCTCGTCGTAGATCAGCTCGTCGGCCGCGTCGCGCAGCCGGATGATCCGGCGGTACGGGCTCAGGGGACCCAGGTCGCGGCCGGTCCACGCGGCGCCGAGGATCGTTAGCGGATGGATGGCCATCAGGCGCGAGAGCGCGGCGCGCAGTGGGTCCAGGCGCTCGGGCTCGCGGGTCCCGATCACCACGCGCAGGATCACCTCGAGCGTGATTGCCTGCATGTGCGAGCGCAGGGCGACCGGCGCGCCGAGCGGGATCCGGCCGACCTCCTCCGCGGTGATCTCGGCCATCGCGGCCTCGTAGGCGCGCAGGCGCTCGCCGTGGAACGGCGGGAGCATGAGCTTGCGCTCGCGCAGGTGCGTGTCCTCGTCCAGGAGCAGCAGCGAGCGCTGGCCCAGGATCGGCGCCAGCGACGCGCGCGCCTCGCCGGTGTGGAAGGTCTTCGCGTCGCCGGTGAAGGCGGCCTTCACGTCCTGCGGCTCGGTGAGGTACACGACCTCGCCGAAGGGCGCGAACACGACGGTGAAGGTGGGGCCGTAGCGGCGCCGGCAGGCGCGCACGAAGCCGAGCGGCCGGGTGACGATCCCGACCGACTGCAGCACGCCGGGCAGCCGCGGACCCGGCGGAACCCCCTCCCGAACGGTCCGCTCCCGCGCGGGCGCCTCCTGAGCCACCGTCGCCATGCGCCTCATCATGACGGTCGGGGCTAGTCTCCGCCCCCATGCGCGCGGCCACGATCAGAGACGGAGAGGTCCTCGTGGAGGAGCACCCGGACCCCGAGCCGGGCAAGGGCGAGGTCCTCGTCCGCGTCCGCGCGGCCGGACTGAATGGCGCCGACATGCACCAGCGCAAGGGCGGCTATCCGGCGCCGCCCGGTTCGCCGCCGGACATCCCCGGGCTGGAGCTGGCGGGGGAGGTGGTCGCCCGCGGCCCGGGCGTCGAGCGCTTCGCCGAGGGCGACCGGGTGATGGCCGTGGTCGGCGGCGGGGGCCAGGCCGAGCTGGCGGTGGTCCACGAGCGCGCGGCCTCGCCGGTCCCGGAGAGCCTGGACTGGCCGGCCGCCGGCGGGCTGCCCGAGGTCTTCACCACCGCCCACGACGCCGTCTTCACCCAGGCCGGCCTGAAGCCCGGCGAACGCCTGCTCGTGCACGGCGGCGCCGGCGGCGTGGGGACCGCGGCGATCCAGCTGGGCCGAGCGGCGGGGGCGGCCGTCACCGCCACGGTGCGCAACGAGACCCTGCGCGGGGCGGTGGAGGCGCTCGGCGCCACGGTCATCGCCCCGGAGGGCTTCGCCGAGCACGGGCCCTTCGACGTGGTCCTCGAGCTGATCGGCGCCCCTAACCTCCCCGACGACCTCAGCGCCCTGGCCACCGGCGGGCGCATCGCGATCATCGGAGTGGGCGCCGGCTTCAAGGCCGAGCTCAACCTCCTCGCCTTGATGGGCAAGCGCGGGCGCATCCACGGGTCCATGCTGCGCGCGCGCCCGCTGGAGGAGAAGGCCGCCGCCGCCCGGCTGGTGGAGCGCCACGTCCTGCCGCTGTTCGAGGCCGGCGCCGTGCGCGTCCCGGTGGCCGAGACGTTCCCGCTGGACCAGGTCGCCGCCGCCTACGAGCGCTTCACGCAGGGCGGCAAGCTGGGCAAGATCGTCCTGCTGCCCTAGCTGGTGCGCGCGGCCTGGCTAGGCCGCGTCGTCGCCATCCGCCACCGAGTCCTCCTCGGCGAGCGGGACGACCTCGGCGGCGTGGATCTTGCACAGCGTGGGGCCGCCGGACTCCAGCACGGCCTGCTGCTCGTCGGCGGTCAGCCGCGCTCCGCACTCCTCGCAGCGGTCGCCCGCCGTCTCCAGCGTGTGCTCCTCGAGGTCCATCGCCTTCAAAGGCTACCCGCTGGGCGCGCGGGCCAGGAGGCGCGGGAGCAGGTCCAGGTTGGGCAGCAGCAGCGCGGCGGCGAGGACGGGGAGGGCGGGGATCGTGGTGTCCGCCGTCAGCTGGATCGCCACGGCGGCCGGGAGCGCGAGCAGCAGCGCGGCGCCCGTCACCCGGCGGCGCAGACCGAAGCGCCACGCGCCCGCCGCGAAGAAGGCGAGGAAGATCACGTCGGCCAGGCCCAGCACGCCCGCGCGCCCGCCGCCCCACGCCGGCAGGTACACGGACAGGAACTCCCCCGTGCGCGAGCTGTCGCGGGCCAGCAGCTCGCTCGGGCCGCCGGCCACGCTGGCGATGTCGATCCCGGCCACGAACAGCGGCACCCCGACCACCACGGCGGGCTCGTCCAGGACCTTGGCCAGCAGCATCCCCAGCGCGCCGCCGAACAGCGTCTTGAACACCAGGGCGAGCGGGACGGAGTCCGCCTGGGTCATGGCGGCCGCGAGCAGGCCCGCGCCCAGCGCCAGCAGCGCCAGGACGAACGGCTCGTCGCGCGCCGGCAGCAGCGCCAGCACGCACGCTCCCAATCCCAGCAGGACGGTGACGTCGGAGACCAGCGTGTTGACGTCGCCGGTGCCACCGACGTCCGGCAGCGCCGGCGTGACCAGCCCGTACGCCAGCAGCGCCGCGAGGGCCGCGGTCAGTAGGGCGGTAGGTCGGCGTACCACTGGCCGAGCACCTTGAAGGCCGCCCAGAACGCCCGCTTGCTGTCCTCGTCGTCCAGCGCCTCGTCGATGTTCGGCACCACGAGCGCCTCGATCGAGGGTGTCAGGCGCTGGAGCTCGCCCATGCGGGCCTCGACAGGCTGGGCGAGCGGGACGTCGAGGTCGTTGAGGACGGTCAGGGCGTCCTCGCCCATCGCCACCACGATCTTGGGCGACACGACCGCCAGCTCCTCCACCAGGCGCCCGATGCAGGCCGGGTCGGCCAGCGCTGGGTCCGCCACCGGGCACTTGACGCACAGCGTCCCGTACACGGCGAGCGGGTCGATGCCCAGGCGTTTGAGCGACTTCATCAGCGCCGACCCCGAGCGGCCGTAGAAGGCGACGCCCTCCTCGACCTCGGCGGGGCGGGCGGAGAACTTCATCAGGAAGACGTCGGCCTGCGGATGGCCCGAGCCCAGGACCGGCATCAGGTTGCCGCGCGGGCAGTGCGGGCACTCGAGCGCCTCGCGCGTGAGCGCGTTGAGCTCGCGGATCGCTCGCTCCAGGTACTTCTCACGGATCTCGTCGTCGGTCACCGGCATCGCCGCATCGCTGTTTGACGGGATGGGCCTGTCTCCCTGCCGGTGCATCAGGACTTGCGCGTGGACGGGCGCACCTTCGTCTCGAAGAACTTGAGGCCCTGGACGTACAGGAGCGATGTCGGCTTGGTGATGATGTCGGCCTCCCGCAGCGACTCCAGGAACTCCTGCGGCCCGTCGAAGTCGCGCATCCGGATGCGCACGGAGCCCAGCCCCGCGGCCACGTGGGAGTCCGAGCCCGCGCCGGCCACGATCCGGTACTTGGCCGCGAAGCGCACGGCCTCCTCGTTGAACGGCTTGAACGCGATCCGCGGGTTGAAGACCTCGATCGCGTCCACGTCGTCGAGCACGTCAAGCAGGTGCTCGTAGTCGGGGACCGAGTGCAGCCGGTCGAAGGGATGGGGGACGTAGACCAGCCCGCCCTGGCGCTTGATCTCGGCGATCGTCTCCTGCAGCGACAGGCCCTTGGGGATCTTCTCGCGCAGGAACAGGCCGATGACCTCGCCCTGGTGGGCGGTCTTGACCTCCTCGGCCACGATCACCTTCACGCCGTCCGCCCGGGCGGCCGCCTCCAGCGCGCCGGAGATCTCGTTGTGGTCGGTCACCGCGATCGCCCCCAGCCCCCGCTCGCGCGCGGTGGACAGCAGCACGTCCACCGGCGTCGCGCAGTCGTGCGAGTGGTCGGTGTGCATGTGGAGGTCGACGTCGATGACCGCCCGCTCGGCGATCCGCCGGCGCACGTCGGGGCGCCCGCGGTCGTCGTGGCGGCGCGCGACGACCTCGCGGTAGACGGCCTCGAGCTCGCCCGCCACGTCGCCCCACGAGCGCGTGGGGGCGTCGCTCGCCAGGCGGGCGCGCAGGCCGGCGTCGCGGACCAGCCGCGCGAGCTGCGCGGCGAGCGTCGCCTCGTCGCGCGGCTCGAAGAGCAGGCCGGCCTGGCCCTCGTCGAGCGCCTCCTCGTACACGCCCAGCCGCGAGGCGACCGGCACCGCGCCGTGGGCGCGCGCCCGCAGCAGCGCGCCGGGGCAGGGGGCCGTGCCGTCGGAGGCGGCGACGAGGACGTCCGTCTCGGCGAGCAGGGCGTCCTCGCCGAGCTCGGCCGGCGTGGCGAAGCGCACGCGTTCGCGCAGCGACGCGCGCAGCGGCGTCGACGCCGAGGGCCCGCGGGCGCTCAGCACCGTGGCGTTCCAGGGCAGTTCCGGGTCGAGCATCCGCAGCGCACGCAGGAAGCTGCGCAGCGCCGACCGCTCCTCCTCGTCGACGAAGGCCAGGCGGACCACGCCGTCGGGCGCGACCTGCTCGGCGGCGTCCACGCCGGGCGGCACGCAGCGGTAGTTCGCGGGGAAGAAGCGCTCGAGCAGCTCCGCGGTGGCCCCCCAGGTGGCCGTCCGCGCGTCGAGGCGCCCGAAGACGAGCTCGACGACCTTCCGGGCGACCTGGGTGGAGACGAGGCGCTCGGCCGGCA
>JAWVFR010000105.1:0-35039 GCA_033855845.1 Solirubrobacteraceae bacterium | reverse complement strand
CGCAGCAGCGTGTCGGCCACCGACGCCTCGTCGGCGACCGTGAGTCCTTCCGCGTCCAGCCCCGCCTCCCGAGCCTGGCGGGCGCCCTGCTCCGCGAGGCGCTGCGCGCGCTCGTACATCGCGTCCTCGACCTCGAGCGCGGCGCGCACGTCGATCGGGGCCGGGGGGATGTCCAGGGTGCCGGCGGGCAGCGACGAGACCAGGAACCCCATCCCCGCCTCCCACACCACGACGACGAGCGCGGGCCGCGGGGCCAGCAGGGCTCCGGCCTCGCGCACGGCGTGCTCGGAAGCGGGGGAGCCGTCGTAGCCGATGAGGATCGGTGCGGGGGCCATCGGAACATGACTTAAGCCGCCGCGCCGCGGGCGCAACCGCCCCGCCTGCAAGTGCGGGATCGCACGTTGGGAAATCCGCGGTGGCGGGTACTGTCCCGGGCAGTGCACACGGATGGTCCCATGAGCTCAACGGACGAGCCCGCCCCCACCTCCTGCTCCCATAAGACGGGGTTCGCGCACGAGGCCCTCCTGTACTCCGGCGACCGTGGGTTCCTGGAGGGGACCGTGCCCTTCGTCCGGGAGGGGTTGGACGCCGGGGAGGCCGTGCTCGTCGCCGTGCCCGCGGCGCGTTCCGCGCTGCTGCAACGCGAGCTGAACGGGGACGCCGACCGCGTCCTGTTCGCCGACATGGCGCAGCTGGGACGGAACCCCGGCCGGATCATCCCCGCCTGGCACGACTTCGTGGACGAGCACACCGCGGTCGGTCGCGGTATCCGCGGCATCGGCGAGCCCGTGTGGCCCGAGCGCACCGAGTCCGAGCTGGTGGAGTGCCAGCGCCACGAGGCCTTGCTGAACCTGGCCTTCGACGGCGCGCCGCCGTGGACGCTGCTGTGTCCCTACGACACCGACACGCTGGGCGACGCGGTCCTCGCCGAGGCCTATCGCAGCCATCCCGTCATGTGGGAGGGGGGACGGCGCGTCGTCAGCGACACCTACGCCGACCCGCGCGAGCACTTCCCGCGCCAGGACGACGACCTGCCGGAGCCGCCGGCGCGCCCGGACGTCATGGCCTTCGGGCGCGAAGAAGTCTCCGCGGTCCGGGCCCTGGTGGCCGGCCACGCGGAGGCGGCGGCGCTGCCGCGAGGGCGCGCGGTCGACCTGGTCCTGGCCGCCAGCGAGGCGGCGACGAACAGCGTCCTGCACGGCGGTGGGTACGGGACCGCGGCCGTGTGGCGCGAGGACGACGCCGTGGTCTGCGAGGTCCGCGACGCCGGACGGATCTCCGATCCGCTGGCCGGTCGCCGCCGGCCCAGCCTCGACGCCTTCGACGGGCGCGGGCTGTGGATCGTGCACCAGCTGTGCGACCTGGTCGAGGTGCGCAACCTCGCCGCCGGCACCGTGGTGCGCTTCCGGATGGCGCGGGCGTAGCGCGCGGCTAGCGGAACTCGGGCCGCTCGCGGCCCGGGAACACGTCGGGCAGCCCGTCGGACACGCGGTCCGGGAACTGCGCGGCGCGCTTCTCCAGGAACGCGGTGACGCCCTCGCGGGCGTCGGCCGACTGCCCGCGCGAGAACATGGCGCGCGAGTCGGCGCGGTGGGCCTCCATGGGATGCGAAGCGCCCAGCATGTCCCACAGCAGCCGCCGTGCCAGGGCCACGGAGACGGGCGCCGTGTTCTCCGCGATCTCCGCCGCCAGCTCGCGCGCCGCGCCCAGGAGCTCGCCGGCGGGATGCAGGCTGCGCACCAGCCCGCCATCCAGCGCCTCGCGTGCGGAGAAGACGCGGCCCGTGGCCACCCACTCCATCGCCTGTCCGATGCCCACCACGCGCGGTAGGAACCAGCTCGAGCAGGCCTCCGGCACGATCCCGCGGCGGGCGAAGACGAAGCCCATGCGCGCGTCGTCGGCGGCCAGCCGGATGTCCATCGGTAGCGTCATCGTGATGCCGACGCCGACGGCCGGCCCGTTGATGGCGCCGATCACCGGCTTCGTGGACTCGAACACCCGCAGGACGAACTGCCCGCCGTTGTCGCGCGGGACCTCGTCGTCGGACGACTGGCGCTCGCGCCAGTCGAAGGTCTCCCCGCCCCCGGCCAGGTCGGCCCCCGCGCAGTAGGCGCGGCCCTCGCCGGTCATCACGATCGCGCGCACCTCGTCGTCCGCGTCGGCGCGGTCGAAGGCCTCGATCAGCTCGCGCGCCATCACCGGCGTCCAGGCGTTGAGGCGGTCCGGGCGATTCAGTGTGATCGTGAGGATCCGGTCGCGCACCTCGTAGCGGATCTGCTCGAAGTCCATCGGTGTCAGCGCCGGTAGACGACGGCGGCGGAGAGGTGGGCGACCGTCCCGGCCGCGGCGTCGCGGTCCAGGGCGGACAGCGCGAGCGTGGCGCGGCCCGCGCGACGCAGGGCGGCGAGCCGGGCCGGGGTGAGCCGGAAGCGCAGCTGGCGACCGAAGCCGCCGGCGACGTCGTAGGCGATGGGCGCGCGGGCGCCGTCCAGGCTGGCCGTCCCCGCGCAGCGGCGCAGGCGGCGTCCCAGCCAGCGCGCGGGGCAGTGCAGCCGAGCCAGGACCACGCCGTCGCCGCGCACGGCGTCGCGCGCCAGGCGCAGCCGCGCGGCGCGGGCGCGCTCGGGGCCGGCCGGGGGCAGGGGCGCCTGCTCGCGGCCCTGGTTGTACTGGTCGGGCTCGAAGAGGGCGGTCTGGAAGCCGTAGTCCGCGCTCTTGCGCTCGTCGTTGACGCGCGCCGGCTGGCCTGTCGGCGGGATGCGCTGGTCGACGACCGCGCTCAGCACCCGGCGGTACAGCTCGTGCTCCCAGTCGGCGCCCCCGGCGGGGAGCAGCCCCGGGTCCTGTCCCAGGCGCACGATCACGAGGCTCTGCGAGGGGAACACGGAGACCAGCTGGCCGAACAGGCCGGAGAAGCGGTACAGGTCGGCGGGGAGGTCGGGGAAGTCGCGCTGGTCGGACACGGGACGCGACCCGACCGTCGGCCCGATGCACGGCGCCGCGGCGTTGACCCAGATGTACCACCCGTAGCACCCGTTCGTGGGGGAGGGCGCGATCGCCCGGGAGACGAACTCGCGGGACAGCAGCCGCCGGCCGCGCCACACCCCGCCGTCGCGCAGCAGCTCGCCCAGCCGGCCGTAGTCGTCGGGGCGCATCTGCACGCCCCAGAAGCCCTGGATGTGGCCGGCCGGGTCGCGCGACCAGGTCCAGCTCCCGGCCGGGATGCCGACGTGGGTCATCAGCTCGCGCTGGACGAAGTCGCCAGGGTCGCGCCCGGCGGCCCGCCCGACCGCCTCCACCAGCAGGGCGACGGGGCTCTGGGCGTACTCGAAGTAGGTCCCCGGCGGACGCACGGGCTCGAGCGTGAGCGCGTCGTGCACCCGGTCGGGCATCGTGAAGACGTTGTAGTCGCGAAAGCCGTTCCAGCGCAGCCCGGAGCTCATCGTCAGCAGGTCGCGCATGGTGATCTTCCCGTGCGGGCCGTCGGCCTCCGGCACCAGCGCGCCCACGGGGTCGTCGGGCGAGATCAGCCCCAGCGTCATCGCCCGCCCGAACATCAGGGCGGCGACCGACTTGGCCATCGAGTAGCTCTCGTAGCGCGTGTCGTTGTTGCTCGCCGCGGCACGGTCCTGGCCCACCAGGCAGCCGCGCCGGTACACGCGCAGGGCGAACCCGGCCTGGGTGGTGCCGTAGTCCATCGCGTCCTGGAGCCTGGCCGCGTCCATGCCCGCCTCGGCGGGCGTGGCGCGCTCCCATGGCCCGCGCGGGGCCTGGCACGTCTTGGCGGCGCCGGCCGGGGCCGCGGCCGCGCCGCCCACGGCGGCGGCCAGGAGCAGCGCCGTCAATGAGGTTCGTGCGCGCATGGACCTTCCCGGTATACCCGCAATCAGCGGGTGCCGCGCCAGGTCAGCCACGCGAACAGGCCCTGTACCGGCAGCCGGCCCCACAGGGCGGGAGCCGGGATGCCGCGGAAGCGCTCGGGGTGCAGCGCCATGTGGATGTTGGCCGGGTACACCGCGGCGAGGGTGGCCAGGAGCCACCAGCGCGCCGCGCGGCGCGTGCCGTCGGGCAGGACCCCGACGCCGCCCGCGATCTCCGCGACCCCGCTGGCCACCACCAGCTCCGAGGCCCAGCGGTCCAGGGGAGGGGGGACGATCGCCCGGTACTGGCGGGGAATGACGAAGTGCATGACCCCCGCCACGACCCAGAAGGCCGCGACGCCGAGGCGGGCTCGCTGCGTGCGCTGCATGGCGCGACTCTAGTGCGACGCGCGCCGTCGCGAGGATCGTACGATGGCGTTGTCGTCATGCCCGTCCTGCAGATGCAGGATGGGAGGGCGCAGGGGAGCGGGAGATGATGCGGTGCATGACCGGTACAGGGACGGGACCACGAGTGCGCGCGACCGCGTGCGCCCTCCTGCTCGCCGCCGTCCTGGCCGCGATCGCTCCGACGGCGGGGGGCGCGGCCTCGGTTCCGGTCTCCGCGCAGATCGGGACGGAGGTCGGAGTCCTGGTCGGTCCCGACGGCTCGGTCGCCGACGCCTCCAGCGTCCCGGTCCGGATCCTGCGCGAGCGCCACGGCGACTACGTCGTGGTCACCATTCCCTAGCGACGCAGCAGCGGCGCCACCAGGCGCAGCTCCGCGGCGTACAGGCGCCGCAGCGCGGCCGCGGTGACCGGCGCGTGGATCCACGGGATCCGGCCGGGGGCCAGGATCATCGACTGGACGTAGGCCCGCGGGCGCCGGCGCAGGATGGCCCGGCGCAGAGCCGGCGCCTGCGAGAGGGGGATCACGCTGTCACGGCGGGCGAGCGCCAGCAGCACTCGCGCGCGCAGCTTCGCCGCCTGGGCCACCGGGCTCATCGCGGTCAGGCGCCTGGTCCCGAACGCGTAGCGCCCCAGATCGAACACGGCGCGCGAGCCCTCGCGGCTGCCGCCCGCCGCGGCGTCGCGGGCGAGGGTCCGCAGGTCGGTCGGGGTGCCGAGCCCGACCACGCAGGCCACGTCGGGGCGGCGCGCCGCCATCATCAGCGCCAGGTGCGCGCCCGCGGACGCGCCGCTCGCGCACAGCGGCAGGCGCCGGCCGTAGCGCGCGCGCACCCGGTCGTGGAACCACAGCACGCCGGCGAGGCTGCGCCCGCAGGCCGGGTAGTCGATGTTGATCGTCAGCCAGCCGCGCCGGCGCCAGCGGTCCGCGTCGGCGCGCTCGGTGGACAGCGGGCCCGGGCCGACGATGTACCAACCGCCGCCATGGATGAGGAACATCAGGCCGCGGGGCGGGCGACCGCGCCGGCGCCCCGCGGGGAATCCGACCTCGTAAGCCCAGCGCGCGGACCCCAGCGCGGTGGTGGAGACCCCGCGGCCCGGCGAGCCGATCGGCATGACCCAGGCCGCGCGGCAACCTCGCTTCGCGGGCGGCGGCGGCGCGGGCGCGGGCGATCCGGGGGAGGGCTCCCCGCCCGGCGGAAGCAGGGTCACGGGCAGCGGCAAGGGGACCGGCACGGCGGGGGCCTGGCCCGCGGCGACGCCGGGGACGGCCAGGGCGCCGGCCAGCGCGAGGGCGGGCGCCAGCAGTCGAAGGGACATGGGCTGGGGACGTACCCGCCGCGGGCCCGCCTACAACCCGTGGTTGGGCCATTCGGGGCGTCGGCCCTCCTTGAAGGCCGACGCGCCGATCGTGTGGGAGTCGCGGCGCATGAACATCGAGATCACCATCTCCGCCTCGATGCGCAGCCGCTCCTCCAGCGTGCGCCCCACTCCGCGCATGATCGACTCCTTGTCCGAGCGGATCGCGCCCTGCGGCAGGGCGGCGATCTCGCGCGCCAGCTCCTGCGCGCGCGCGAGCGCCTGCCCGCGGGGGACGACCTCGTTTACGAGCCCGATGCGCTCGGCCTCGTGCACGTCGATCCGCCGGCCGGTGATCACCAGCTCCATCGCCTTCGCGAACCCGACGACCAGCGGCAGGCGCACGGTCATCCCGTCGCCCCCGACGATGTTCCAGCGGCGCTCCAGCGCGCCGAACTCGGCGTTCTCGGCCCCGATGCGGATGTCGGCGAGCAGCGCCGTCTCCAGGCCCGCCGCGAAGGCCCAGCCGTTGACCGCCGCGATGACGGGCTTGAAGACGTCGGTGCGCCGCGTGTAGCCGCACTCCCCGGCCGAGGTGTACAGCTCGCGCCGGTAGCGGTCGTAGTCGCCGAACTCGCTCAGCGCGGCGGCGTCGGCCAGGTCCCACCCGGCCGAGAACGCCACGTCGCCGGCCCCGGTGAGGACGAGGACGAAGGCCGAGTCGTCGTCGCGGAAGCGCTCCCAGGCGTGCTGGAGCTCCTCGTTCATGGTCGAGGAGATGGCGTTGTGCTGATCGGGCCGGTTCAGGACGAGGGTGACGACGTGCTCGTCCTGCGTGTAGTCGATCGTCGTGTAGTCCATGCCACGACCCTACGGGGCCGCGGTGCGGCCCGCGGCACCCAGCGGGTCCGCGGTCAGGCGCTGCGCGAGGTACACGGGGATGGCCGACAGCAGGATCACGGCCAGGGCGACCACGTTGACGATCGGCAGCTGGTTGGGCCGCGAGAGGTTGTTGAGGATCCAGATCGGCAGCGTCTGCTCGGACCCGGCCGTGAACGTGGTCACGATCACCTCGTCGAAGGAGAGCGCGAAGGCGAGCAGCGCGCCCGCGATCAGCGCCGAGCGCATCAGCGGCAGCGTCACGTGCCGGAAGGTCTGCCAGGTGTCGGCGCCCAGGTCCGCCGAGGCCTCCTCGTAGGAGCGCGCGGTCCGGCGCAATCGCGCGACCACGTTGTTGTAGACGACCACGATGCAGAAGGTCGCGTGGCCGACGATGATCGTGAACAGCCCCAGGCCGACGCCGAAGGGATCGAGCACCTCGCGGAAGGTGGCGTTCAGCGCCATGCCGGTGACGATCCCCGGCAGGGCGATGGGGAGGATGACCACGAAGGAGATCGCCTCCCGGCCGAAGAACCGGTAGCGCGACACCGCGAAGGCGGCGAGCGTCCCCAGCAGCAGCGCCAGGGCCGTCGCCCCCGTGGCCGCCTTCAGCGACTGCAGCAGCGCGTCGCGCACGCCCGGGTTGTGGAAGGCGCGGTCGAACCACTGCAGGGTGAGTCCGTCGATCGGCCAGGTCTGCGAGCGCTTGGGGTTGAACGCGTAGATCGCGATGACGATCAGCGGGACGTAGAGGAACGCCAGCGTCAGCCCCGTGCCGATCCGCAGCATCCACCGTGTGGGCCCGGACAGCTGCATCACAGCGACTCGAACGCGCCCAGCCGCCGCGCGATCAGCAGGTAGACGACCATGATCGCCACCGGGACGGTGGCGAAGGCGGCGGCCAGCGGGAGGTTGTTGGCCACGCCGACGTTGTTGTAGACCACGTTGCCGATGAACTGCGTGCTGGAGACCAGCGTGGGGGTGATGTAGTCGCCCAGCGTCAGGGAGAAGGTGAAGATCGAGCCCGCCACCACCGCGGGCAGCGCCAGGGGCAGGATCACGCGGCGCACGGTGCGCCCCGGCTTGGCCCCCAGGTCGCCCGACGCGTCGAGCATGGAGTCCGGGATGCGCTCCAGCCCGGCGTAGATCGGCAGGATCATGTACGGCAGCCACAGGTAGGAGAAGACCAGCCAGGCGGCCACGTTCCCGAAGCCCGGGCCGCTGAGCCCCAGCGGCCCCAGCGCCCAGTTCAGCGCTCCGTCCTCCTGCAGGATCGTGCGCCACGCGTAGACCTTCACCAGGTAGCTCGCCCACAGCGGCATCAGCACGGCCACCACCAGGATCGCCTTCACCCGCGGGGTGGCCACCTTGGCCATGTAGAAGGCGATGGGGAAGGCCAGCAGCGCGTCGGTCACCGTGACCGCGGCCGCGATGAGCAGCGTGCGCCCGGCGATCGCGCGGTAGACGTCGCTGTTCCACAGCGTCTCGAAGTTCTGGAACGAGTAGTCGCGGACCACCTGCGAGGAGAAGGGGTCCAGGTGCCAGAAGGCCGCCACGAAGAGGACGGCCAGCGACCCCAGGTACGCGACGACCAGCCAGCCGACCGGCCCCGACAGCAGCAGCGAAAGCGCCAGTCGGGGCCGGCCGTACAGGGCGTTGGAGAGGGCCCTCAGGCGCCTACCCCTTTATCTCGGTCCACGCCTGGACCCATTCGGAGTAGTCCTTGCACGTGGCGCCCCGGCCGTCGCCGCAGTCCTTCTGCGGCGTCGTCCAGTAGTGCACGCGGTCGAAGAACTTCTCGTCGGCTGCGTGGTAGATGTTGCAGTGGTTCTTGTCCGCCGTCAGCGCGCACGACTTCGCGTTGGCCGGGGCCTCCCCGAAGTACTCCGCCACCGCCGCGTTCGCCTTGGGCGACGTGATGTGGTTCATCCAGCGGTACATGCAGTTCGGGTGCTTGGCCTTGGAGCTGATCATCCACGTGTCCGACCAGCCCGTCGCGCCCTCCTTGGGCAGCACCGTCTTGACCGGCACCTTGTCCGCCTGCAGCAGGTTGGCGGTCACCTGCCAGGTCGTCCCCACCGTGGAGTTGCCGCCCGCGAAGGCCGCCTGCTCCTTGGCGTAGTCCGACCAGTACTCGCCGATGTTCGGGCGCTGGGCCTTGAGCAGGTCCACCGCGGCCTTGAACTGCTTGTCGTCGAGCTCGTAGACGTTCTTGATCCCGAGGCTCGGCTGCGTCGCCATCAGGTAGTTGGCGGCGTCGGCGATGTAGATGGGGTTGTCGTAGGCGGTGACGTGGCCCTTGTAGGGGGCGGCCTTGTCGAACACGACGCCCCAGCTGGTCGGCGCCGGCTTGACCTTGTCCGTGCGCCACATCAGCAGGTTCGCCCCGCGGCCGTGCGGGATCCCGTAGTGGACGCCGTCGACCGTGTTGTGCGGCTTGTCCTTGAGCGCCGGGAAGATGTCCTTGTAGTTGGGCACGAGGTCGACGTTCACCGGCTTGACGTCGCCGCCGGCGATCAGCCGCAGGGTCGCGTCGCCGGACGCCGAGACGCCGTCGTACTGGCCCGTGCGCATCAGGGTGACCATCTCGTCGGAGGTGTTCCCGACCTTGACGTTGACCTTGCAGCCGGTCTGCTTTTCGAAGTCGCTCACCCAGTTGACCTTGGGATCGGTCGACCCGTTCTCGACGTAGCCGGCCCAGGCGATCAGGTTCACCTTGCCCTCGCCCTTGCCCAGGGTCTTCTGCGCCTGGCTCGCGCTGCCGCTGCTCTTCTTGTCCTTGCCGCACGCGGCGAGGCTGAAGGCCCACAGCGGGACCAGCAGCCCGATCAGCACCCAGTAGTGGCGCGATCTCATGTCGTGTCCTCCTCCTCGTTTGGCGGTTCGATCGGAACCGTCTGGTCTTCCTTCCAGCCCACGCGGACCTCGCGCCCCCGGGCCTCCAACGCCTCCGCCGACGAGACCTCGAGGTTCTGGCGCACGACCGACAGCTCGCCGCCGGCGTCGAGGTCGACGAGATAGCGCGTGACCATCCCCACGTAGGCCACGTCGCGCACGCGCCCGCGCTCCACGTGCAGGCCGGGCTCCGGCTCCTGGCCGGGCTCGAACAGGCGGATCTTCTCCGGGCGGATGGTGAAGCGGCGGCCGTCGCGCTCCACCACGTTGGCGGCGCCCACGAAGGAGGCGATGAACTCGTTGGCGGGCCGCTCGTAGACGTCCGCGGGAGTGCCCACCTGCTCGATCCGCCCGCGGTTGAAGACGGCCAGGCGGTCGCTCATGGTCAGCGCCTCCTCCTGGTCGTGGGTCACGTAGACGAACGTGATCTCCACCTCCTCCTGGATGCCCTTGAGCTCCACCTGCATCTCGTGGCGCAGCTTGAGGTCCAGGGCTCCCAGCGGCTCGTCGAGCAGCAGGACACGGGGGCGGTTGACGATCGCCCGCGCGAGCGCCACCCGCTGGCGCTGGCCGCCCGACAGCTGGCCGGGCTTGCGGTCGCCCAGGCCGGTCAGGCGCACCATGTCCAGCGCGTCCGAGGCGCGCCGGCGGCGCTCGTCGGCCGGGACCTTCTTGACCCGCAGCCCGTACTCGACGTTGGCGGCGACCGTCATGTGGGGGAACAGGGCGTAGTCCTGGAAGACCGTGTTCACGTCGCGCTCGTAGGGAGGGACGCGGGTGACGTCGTGCCCGCCCAGCTGCACCGCGCCGCCGTCGGGCGCCTCGAAGCCCGCGATCAGGCGCAGCGTCGTGGTCTTGCCCGAGCCGGACGGGCCGAGCAGGGTGAAGAACTCTCCGCGCGCGACGTCCAGGGTCACGCCGTCCACCGCGGCCACGTCGCCGTAGCGCTTGACCAGCCCGTCCAAACGCACGTCGGCCACCTGGGTCACCGGCACGGAGCATCCGTGACCCGCTCGTGTCCGGGGCGGCCCGAACTCGGCGTGGCGGTTGTCCTATCCGTACAAGCGATCACGGGCTGACCACCTCGGGGTCGACCTGCAGCGCCGGGTCGACCGCGCGCGCCGCGGCCAGCGCGCCGCCCAGCGCCGTCACCAGGAGGTCGCGGACCTGGTCGCGCTCGAGGTCCCGGCGCACCAGCCAGTCCAGCGAAACCCCCTCCACGAAGCTCAGCCAACCCTCCAGGGCGGCGCGCAGTGCGGGCGGCGGGTCCCCGGGGAGGTCCAGGCCGGCCAGGATCAGGGCGATGACGAAGGCGCGCTGGGCGTCGCGGATGGCCAGCACCTGCGGGTCGGCCCCGATCCCGCCGCCCAGCAGCGTCCGGTAGCCGGCGGAGTGCTCCTGCGCGTAGCGCAGGTAGGCGTCCAGCGACCGGCGCAGGCGCCCGGCGGGCGGGAGCGCGGGGTCCGGGTCCAGCCGCTCGCGCAACTCGGTGGCGGCCGCCTCCACGATGGCCACGTACAGGCCCCGCTTGCTGCCGAAGTAGTAGTGGACGAGCCCCTTGGCCACGCCGGCCTCGGCCGCGATGTCGTCCAGGAGCAGCTCGTCGAAGGGACGGACGGAGAACAGGCGCAGCCCGACCGCGAGCAGCTCGTCGCGCCGGTCGCCGGAGGCCTCGGGCAGGGGCGCGCGGGCCATCTAGGAGGGCCGCACGGCCAGGTTGCCGCCGTCGCCGACCGCCAGGGAGACGCCGCCCCCGAGCAGGTCGAGCAGCTCCGCGCCCACCAGCTCCCGGCGCCACCCGCTCAGCACGCGCGCGGACGGCTCGCGCCCGCGCCGGACGTCGTCCACCAGGCGCGTCAGCTCCGGCTGGGTGGCGATCAGCTGGACCGCGACGCCGGACTCCAGCGAGCGGTGGCGCACCAGCGCGGAGGCCAGCGCGACGGCCGGGGCGCCGCGCGGGTCGGGGGCGGGCGCTGCGTCCCCGGTGGGCGGGGGCTCGCGCTGGGCCCCGCGCTCGA
This sequence comes from Solirubrobacteraceae bacterium, assembly GCA_033855845.1. Classification (GTDB taxonomy): domain Bacteria; phylum Actinomycetota; class Thermoleophilia; order Solirubrobacterales; family Solirubrobacteraceae; genus AC-38. Next base: position 23,683 of record JAWVFR010000105.1, on the reverse strand, counting down.
TCGCGGCCAGCAGGTCGCGGTGGCGGCGGTGCAGCGTGGCCTCGGGCAGCCCGCGGATCTCGCCCAGCGCGTCGCGGGTGGCGGGGCGCCGGCGCGCCAGCTCGATCAGCACGTGGTCGGCCATCACCGAGCTGACGCTGCGGTCGGCCTCGCGCGCGGCGGCGTCGCGCCAGTGCACCAGCTCCAGCGCGACCGCGCGCGCCGTGGCGCGCAGGCGGTCGACCTTGGGCAGCTTGCGGTAGGCCTCGTCGAGGTCGCGCTCGTCGCTGGAGGACTCCACCACGCGCGACTCCTCCCGCGCCCACTCCTGGCGGCCCTTGTCCTCCAGGCGCTCCTCCAGCGCCCCGCCCAGCGTCAGCAGGTAGGCGGCGTCGGCCCGCGCGTACTCCACCTGCTGGTCGGTGAGGGGGCGGCGGTCCCAGTTCGTGTAGGCCTCGCCGGCGGGCAGCTCCACGCCCAGCACCCGGCGCACCAGCGTTTTGTAGCTCTCCTGCGTGCCCAGTCCCAGGAAGCCCGCCGCGACCTGGGTGTCGAAGACGTTGGACACGTCCGTGTCCCAGGTCCGTCGCAGGATCGCGACGTCCTGGCGCCCGGCGTGCACGATCACCTGCACCTCGGGGTCGGCCAGGGCCGCGGCCAGCGGGGCGGGATCGGGCGTGTCGCCGGCCAGCGGGTCCAGGACCTCGGTGCGCACCCCGTCCGGCGCGTCGGGGTCGGGAACGGCCACCTGCGTCAGGCACAGCATCGCCTGGTAGCGGCGTTCGGACATGAACTCCGTGTCGATGGCGAGGCGCCCGGCCTCGCGTGCCCGCCTGGCGATCTCCTCCACCACGGAGGGCGACGATACCCGTTGCGCGGCGGTCGTCTACTCCGACGCGACCGGAGCCCCGGCCGCGGCCGCCCCGAGCACGGCCAGCAGCGCGCCCACCACGCCCGCGTCGAACTGCGTGCCGGAGTGGGCGCGCAGCTCGGCCAGCGCGTCCGCGCGCGGCATCGCGGCGCGGTAGGGCCGGTCGGAGGTCATCGCGTGGAAGGCGTCACAGGCGCAGATGATCCGCGACCCCAGCGGGATGTCCTCGCCGGCCAGCCCGTCGGGGTAGCCGGCGCCGTCCCAGCGCTCGTGCGCCGAGCGTACGAGGGGGTGGACGTCGGCGTAGAAGGGGATGCGCTCGAGCATCTGGGCGCCCACGATGGTGTGGGTCTTGACCTCCTCGAACTCCTCGGGGGTCAGCGGCCCGGGCTTGCGCAGGATCTCCGTGGACATCGCGATCTTGCCCACGTCGTGCAGCAGGGCGCCGTAGCGCAGCGTGCGCCGCGCGTCGTCGGCCATGCCCAGCCGGGTCCCGACGGCCTCGGCCAGGTCCGCCACCTCGCGGGCGTGTGCCGCGGTGTAGGCGTCCTTGGCCTCCAGCGCGTCGGAGAGGACCGCGAGCGTGCGCATGAAGGCCGATTCCAGCTCGCCGAACAGGCGGCTGCGGTGCAGCGCGGCGCCGATCGCGGCGGCGATGGTGTCCCCGAACAGGACGTCGTCGGGCCCGAAGGCGTGCGGGGTGGTGTGCTCCAGGTTCAGGACGCCCCAGACCTCGCCGCCCACCCGGATCGGCAGGGCCAGCTCCGAACGCGACTGGACCGGGCCGTCGGTCCCCACGAAGTCGGGGTCGCGGCGGGTGTCGGCCACCAGCGTCGGCTCGCCGGTCCGGGCGGTGCGCCCGTTGACGCCCTGGTCGATCGACTGCTCCCAGGCCGAGAGGTCGGTCGACATGTGCTCGATGAGCTCGCCCGCGCCGGCCACCGGCCGCAGGATCCCGTCGGGGTGCAGCTGCAGGACCACGGCCAGGAACCAGCGGAAGCTGGTGTGCAGCTCCTCCACCGCGGTCTGGGCGATCTCGACCGGGTTGCTGAGCGGGGCCAGGCGCGCGGACACGCGGCTGGCCAGCGCCAGCCGGGCGCGCTGGGTGGAGGCGGGAGCGGGAGAGGCGGCGCCGGCCACGTGCGACAGCTCGCCGGGGGTGGCGCGCTTGGCGGCGTACAGGTTGTCGTCGGCGCGGGCCAGGAGGGCGTCTTTCGTCGGTCCGGCGTCGGGCCAGGCGGCCACACCCCAGGAGACGTGCACGCGGCGGTCGATGTCACGCGACTCGGCCTCCACCCGCGCGGCGGCGGAGGCCGCCGCCCCCAGCTCGGCCTCCGGGAGCACCAGCGCGAACTCGTCCCCGCCCACCCGGAAGGCGAGGTCCGAGGCCCGGCAGGCCCGCGTCAGCGCCTCGGCGAAGGCGCACAGCACCCGGTCCCCGGCGGCGTGCCCGCCCGTGTCGTTGACCAGCTTGAAGTCGTCGAGGTCGAACAGGGCGAGCGCCATGCGCCCGCCGTAGCGCCGGCAGCGCTCCAGCTCGCGCGCGACGGTCTCGTGAAACTCGCGGTGGTTGAGCAGGCCGGTGAGCGAGTCGCGGCTGGCCCGCGCCTCCTGGGCTGCGTACAGGCGCGCGTTGGTCAGGGCGATGGCCGCCTGGGCGGCGTAGGACCGGAGCAGGTCGACGTCGCGGGGCAGGAAGCCGTCCTCCCCGCCCGCGAGGGCCACCAGCGCGCCCAGCGGGCGGTCGCGGAAGGTCAGCGGGGCCGCGCACAGCGAGCGCAGCGGCAGGGCGCTGTCGGGCAGTGCGGCCAGCGCGGGAATCTCGCACAGGTCCGTGAGGACGGTGGGCGCCTGGAGGAGACCGGCCGTCGTGTCGGCCCAGCGCTCCAGCGCCGCCACCGTGTCGCCGGGCAGCCCCGAGGACGAGCGGCAGCGCATCGACCCGGCCTCCTGGACCAGCAGCGCGAACTCGGTGCCGCCCACGGCGGCCTGGGCGTTGTGGGTGATCTTGGCCAGCACCTCGTCGTGGTCGAGCCCCGACACGAGGTCGCGCAGGGAGGTGGTCAGCCGCTCGGCCGCCTCGGCCTCCTGTCCGACCTCGGCCTCCAGGGCCTGCCAGCGCCGGCGCCGACCTCGCCAGGCCTTGGCGACGGCGACCGCGGCGGCGCCCGCGGCCGCGGCTCCGGCGGCGGGCAGCAGCGCGGGAGCGGCCAGCGCGGAGGCGCCGAGCCCGACCGCGCCGCCGGCGCACCAGGCGGCGACCGCGCGGCCGCCCTCGTCGCGGGTCCACTCGATCTCGTACACGCACTCGTCCGCTCCGTGGCCGATGCAGATGGGGTGTCGCACCCGCGCCGGCGGGCGCCCGAACAGGCCGGGCGCGGCCGTCATCAGGCCGATGTTGTAGTCGCAGTCGACCGGGTGCCACGGGATGCCGTCCAGCGGCACGTTGCGCAGGCTCGCGCGCGTGGAGCCCAGGGCGAGCAGGTCCATGCGGTGGACCAGGTTGAACTTGGAGTTCACCTTGGGCGCGTTGGCGTAGATGATCCGCGGCGAGCCCAGCGCGCGCAGGGCCAGCTTGATCGCGCCGCCGACCTGGAGGTCCAGCGCCGACTCGCCGACGTGGCGGGCCACGGCCGGGTCGTCCAGCACGCGCGCGGCGGCCTCGAACAGGCGCACGCGCGTGGCGTCGGCGAACCAGTGGTTCTCGTCGCGCAGCTCCGACTCGCGTCCCGCCAGTCCCGCAAGCTGGAGGACCGCCTCCACGGCGTCGCGGCCGCCCTCGCGCTCCACGTAGGCCAGGATCAGGCGCATCGTGATCCCGCTCGCCTCCCGCGGCTCCGCGGCCGGCGCGGTCGTGCGGCCAGGGGCAACGGATTCGGCCTGCGCCATGCCTGAGGTTTCGGCCGTTTCGAGCCCGAGCTTGACCCCTGCGGGGGTGCGCGGCGAGGGCTAGCCTGTACGGGAAGGGGGTAGTCGAACGACATGGCACGAGAAGACGAACTGACGGCGCTGCTCGAGCGCGGCGAGGAGCGCGGCTGCGTGGACGTGTCCGAGCTCGACGAGATCTCGCGCCGCCTGGAGCTGAGCACGGAGGAGCTGGAGGACTTCGAGCAGCGGCTCGACGCCCGGGGCATCGACGTCAGCGACGACTGCGGTCATGCGGACACGGGCTCCACCACCTACACCAACGCGGAGCTGGCCAACGCCACCACCGACGCGCTGTCGCTGTTCCTCAACGAGGCCGGGCGCCATGCGCTGCTCACTCCCGCCGAGGAGATCGAGCTGGCGCAGCGCATCGAGCGCGGCGACCTGGAGGCCAAGGACCGGCTGGTCAACTCCAACCTGCGCCTGGTCGTCTCGCTGGCCCGCCGCTACCAGGGCGTGGGAGAGCTGGAGCTGCTGGACCTCATCCAGGAGGGAGTGCTCGGCCTCATCCGCGCGGCGGAGAAGTTCGACTGGCGCAAGGGCTTTCGCTTCTCCACCTACGCCACCCTGTGGATCCGCCAGTCGATCCAGCGCGGGCTGGCCGACCGCGGGCGGACGATCCGGCTCCCGGTCAACGTGGCCCAGCGCGAGCGGCGCATCGCCACCGCGGAGCGCAAGCTCGCCACCAAGCTGGGCCGTGACCCGACCGACGAGGAGGTCGCCGAGGCGGCCGACGTGCCTGTGGCCCAGGTGTCGGAGATGCGCGACGTGGCGCGGATCGTCACCAGCCTGGACCGTCCCCTGGGCGAGTCGCAGGAGGCCTCGCTGGGCGACCTGCTGCCCTCCGAGCAGGCGGGCACGGAGGAGGAGGTCGAGGTGGCGCTCACCCAGGAGGTGGTGCGCCAGACCATCGAGGAGCTGCCCGAGCGCGAGCGCGAGGTGATCAAGCTGCGCTTCGGCCTCAACGGCGACACCGAGCCGCTGCCGCTGTCCCAGACCGGGGCCCGGCTGGGCATCGCGCCCGAGACCGTCAGGGAAGTCGAGCGCAGAGCGCTCGAGCATCTCTCCCGCCGGCGCGAGCTTGCCGCGCTGCGCGACGCCGCCTAGCTGTAGCTTGCGGCGCGTGCCGCGCTTGCGCCACCGCTTCCAGCCGATTCGCAACGTCGAGATCGGCGAGCTGCAGGACACGTTCCTGATCAGCGCCGTGGTGATGATCCTGGTGATCCGCCTCCAGCTGTGGGCCACGAACTACCCGCAGCTGGGCGGAGGGAAGCTGCACATCGCCCATCTGCTGTGGGGCGGCGTCTTCATGCTCGTCGCCCTGGGGATCCTGCTCTCGTTCCTGGGCCGCTCGCTGCGCACCCCGGCGGCCATCGTGGGCGGGGTCGGCTTCGGGTTCTTCATCGACGAGCTGGGCAAGTTCATCACGAAGGACAACGACTACTTCTTCAAGCCCACCGCGGCGCTGATCTACGTGATCTTCATCGCGCTGTTCCTGGTCACCCGGGCCATGCAGCGCCGGCGCGGGTTCACCCCGCACGAGTACCTGGTCAACGCGCTGGACATCACGATGGACGCGGCGCGCCACGACCTCGACGTGAGCGAGAAGCGGCGAGCCCTGGAGCTGCTGGACCGGGCCGACCAGTCGCATCCCATGGTGAGCCCGATGCGCTCGCTGCTGCGGGAGCTCGAGGCCATCCCGAACCCGACGCCGCCCTGGGCCGCGCGCCGGGCCCGGGCCCTGCGCGACTGGTACTTCGGACTGGTCGCGCGGCCGCGCTTCGCCCGCTTCGTGGGGTGGGTCTTCGCGCTGTGGGCGCTGGGGTCGCTGACGCAGATCCTGTCGCTGCTGGAGGGCCGCAACGTGTCCTTCGTCCACGTGGCCAGCCTGTGCTCCTCGGCGGTGGCGGGGGCGCTGGTGGTGGCCGGCGCGCTGAAGCTGCGCTCCGGCGACCGGGCGGCCGCCTACCGGCGCTTCGACCGCGCGCTGCTGGTCTCGATCTTCGTCACGCAGATCTTCGCGTTCGTGGAGTCGCAGTTCGCGGCCGCGTTCGGGCTGGGGATCGACATCCTGCTGCTGGTCACCCTGCGCGCCATGATGCGCGGCGAGCGCCATCTGAAGCGGCTCGGTCCGGAGGCGCCAGTGCCCGGCGCCGCAGATCCCGAAGCGGTCGCTGGCCGGCAGCCGGCAGCGACCTGAGCCGTTTCCATCAGCCTGAAGGTGAGCCGCTCGACGAGGTAGGAGTTCTGCTCCTAGCCGGTAGGGCACTAGAAACCACCTGCAAATTGGACATTTATTCTGCGCTCCTAGGCGGGAGAGAATATGGATCTGGTTTTCGGGCGATATTTTGCTCCTAGACGGTAGAGCGAAAGGTTATGCCTGCAAACAAGCAGGTTCTTGCCTGCTCCTATCCGGTAGAGTTTGAGAGACCCATGGTCACGCCTCTCTTCAGCGCGAACTACCGCCGCTTCACGCCGGAGATGTTGCACCTGCTGCTCCGGATCTCCACCGCCCTCGGCACGATTCGAGGCGCCCGGGTCCTCCCCGCGGTGGCGGACCAGCTTCGCGCCTCAGCCAAGGCCGGGACTGTCCACTACTCGAACCTGATTGAGGGAAATCAGCTCCCGTTCGTCGAGGCGGAGCGCGCCGCGCGCGGCGTACTCGCCGCCGACACCCGGGCGAAGATCGAGCTCGTGAACTACGTCGAGGCGCTCGATTTGATCGATACGCGAGTCGCAGACGACACGCTTGTCCTGACGCCGGACTTCCTGAAGGAGCTCCATGGCACCGCGATGCACCGGCTTGGCCGCGAGGAAGACCCCCATTTCAAGCCCCGCCATGAAGGCCAGTGGCGCGACGGCGTAGCGGTCGTTCTTGACCGCCTTACGGGCAAGGTCATGCATGAAGCGCCGTCCTCGGACGAGGTCCCGGACTTGATGGAGGCAATGTTCGAGTGGCTCGGCGCCAAGCTCGAGGCTGGGATCGAGCCGCCGTTCGTCCTCGCGGGTGTTCTGCACTACGGCGTCACTGACGTGCATCCCTTCGCTGACGGCAACGGGCGGGCGGCACGGCTCCTCCAAACCGCCCTGCTGATGGCGTCCGACCTCCTGCCCGGACGCATGTTCTCGTTCGAGCGTTATTACGCCGACGATCGGACCGCGTACTACGACGCGCTGCGATCCGTCCGTCGGAACACGCTCAACATGGAGAAGTGGCTGGAGTATTTCCTGGGCGGCCTCGTCGAGGAGTACGAACGGGTGGCATCGACAGTCACCGACCTCAGCTCTCTCGTAGCCGGGGCCGGGGACGAACCCTTGAGGCTGACTGCCAGTCAGCAGCGCGCGCTGGCTACGCTGCGAATCGAGGGGCGGCAGGAGTTCAACCGGCGAGACTATGAGCGAGCGGCCGGCGTTGGGCGAACCGCGGCGAACGATGAGATCGGAGCCCTCGTCCGCCATGGCGTACTGATCCCGCGTGGAGCGAGTTCCGCCACGCGATACGTGTTCTCCTCGGTAGCGCGTCCCGACCCCCAGCCTCGGCGCCGGGGCCGCGCGAGGAAGTGGACGGACCAGCTCGTAGAACGAGAGCTGAAGGCGTTCCTCGACGGTAGGTCGACTTGGCCGTCTCGCGAGGAGTTTCAGGCGGCCGGCAGAGGCGACCTGTACTCGGCGGCCAGCCGCGCGGGTGGTATCTCGCGCTGGAGGCGTATGCGTGGGCTGTAGGCGGCTGCGTCAAGCCGAGCTGCTCGGCTTCGGCGCCTGCCGGGGCTCCAGCGCCAGCGTCTCCTGCTCCGGCACGCCGGCCTCCAGCTCGCGGCCCCGCTCCACCTCTGCGTTGAGCTCGGCGCCCAGCAGGATCGCGAGGTTGGAGATCCACAGCCACACCAGGAAGATCACCGCGCCGGCCAGGGACCCGTAGGTCTTGTTGTAGGAGCTGAACATCGCCACGTACAGCGCGAAGCCGGCCGAGGCGAGCACCCACAGCCCCACGGCCACCAGGCCGCCCGGTGTGATCCAGCGGAAGCCCGGGTGCTTCACGTTGGGCGCGGCCCAGTAGAGGATCGCGATCATGGTCACCACGACCAGGGCGATCACCGGCCACTTGGCGATGTCCCAGGCGGTGACGGCGGCGCTGCCGGCGCCCACCAGGTCGCCGACGCTGCGGGCCAGCGGCCCGGTGATGACGACGGCCAGCGCGCACGCCGCCAGCAGCAGGATCATCACCATCGTGATGACGATCTGGAGCGGGCGCAGCTTCCAGAACGGGCGGCCCTCCTCGACCTCGTAGATCGCGTTCGACGCGCGCGAGAACGCCCCCACGTAGCCCGAGGCCGACCACAGCGCGCCCGCCAGGCCGAACACGAACGCGACCCCCGCCGCCCCCTGGTTGGCGGCGATCTGGCGCACGGCGCCGGAGACGATCTGGTTGGCGGGTCCCGGCGCCAGCTTCCCCAGGTTGTCCAGCAGCGGCTGGGTGGCGCTGGGGCCGATCAGGCCCAGGATCGAGACCAGCACGATCAGGGCCGGGAACAGCGCCAGGATCCCGTAGTAGGTGAGCGCGGCGGCCCAGTCGGTGAGGTTGTCCTCGCGGAACTCGCGGACCGTGCGCTTGACCACCTCGCGCCACGAGTGGGCCCGCAGGTCGGTGGGCTCATCCGGGGCCGGGCGGGGTGTGGTCTCCGCGGCCATGCCGGGCGGCTACCCGGCGCCGCGGGCCGCTAACCGCTGGGCTAGCGGCCGGCGAAGGTGGCGTTCCCCGGGCCCTGCTCGAGGAAGGACCGCACGCCGTGGCGGAAGTCCTCCGTCTCCACGACCTCGCCGGCGATCTGCGCGAGGGCCGCGTCGGCGCCGGCCACGCCCTCGTCCAGGTACGTGCGCACGATCCGCTTGGTGGCCGCGTGGGCGCGGGTCGGCCCCGCCGCCAGCCGGGCGGCGAAGCGCATCGCCTTCTCCTCCAGCTCGTCGTCGGCCACCGCGCGATTGACCACGCCCCAGTCGACCAGCTTGGGCGCCGGGTAGAGACCGCCGGTCATCACCAGCTCGCGCGCTCGCGCCGGGCCGGCGCGCTCCGCCACGCGCTGCGTGCCGCCCATGAAGGGCGTCACGCCCACCACCGCCTCCACCAGCCCGAACTGCGCCGACTCCGCCGCCCAGATCAGGTCGCAGCCCAGGGCCAGCTCGAAGCCCGCGGTCAGGCACAGCGCGTGCACGACGGCCAGGGTGGGGATCGGCATCGCCTCCAGCTTGCGCGGGATCGCGATCAGGTCGAGCTCGCCGCCCATCTGCTCCGCCGTCAGCCCCTGGAACATCTTCACGTCGGCGCCGCCGGTGAACACGGTGCCCTCCGCGCGCACCACGAGCGCGCGGGCGCCGGAGCCCGCGGCCTCGTCGAGCACGGTATTCAGATCGCCGACCATCTCGCGTCCGAACAGGTTCAGCGGGGGATCGGCGAGGGTGACGATTCCCACGTCCCCGTCGCGGTCGAAGCGCACCTTGGCCATGCGGGCTCCTTCACAGCTCGTTTTCAAATGCAACTTGGCGCTACCCTAGTCACATGAGGCACAGCGCGCTGCACGACCAGCCCTGCTCCATCGCCCGTACCGTGGCCGTCCTGGGCGAGCGCTGGACGCTGGTGATCCTGCGCGAGGCGTTCCAGGGACAGCGGCGCTTCGAGGACATGCAGCGCGGCCTGGGGATCGCCCGCAACATCCTCGCCGACCGCCTGCACACGCTGGTGGAGGAGGGGATCCTGGAGCGCCTGCCCTATCAGGAGCGCCCTCCGCGCTACGAGTACCGCCTCACCGACAAGGGGCGCGACCTGTACCCGGTGATGGTCTCGCTGATGCAGTGGGGCGACCGCTATACCAGCGGCGACGCCGGGCCCCCGGTCAAACTCGTGCACTCCCGCTGCGGGCACGAGGCCGACCCCAGCTACGTGTGCTCGCACTGCGGCGAGACGCTGGACGCGCGCGAGGTGCGCGCGCAGGCGGGCCCCGGCGCGCCGGTCCCCACCGGCTGAACGGGCCTAGGGCCGAGGCGCCGGGGGCGAAGGGCCGCTATGGTTGCGCGCCGGAAATGCCCCTGCTGGAGCTGGATACCGAGGAGACGGACGGGCGGGCGCGGGTGGTCCTGCGCGGCGAGCTGGACATCTCCAGCGCCCCGGTGCTGGAGGAGGCTCTGGGACGTGTCGAGGAAGCCGCTCCGGCCGTCCTGGTGATCGACCTGCGAGGCCTGGCGTTCATGGACTCCACGGGCCTGCGCACCGTCGTCAGCGCCGACCAGCGCGCGCGCGACCAGGGCCGCCGGCTGGTCATCGTCCGCGGCCCCGAGCCGGTGGACCGGATCTTCAGCGTGACGCGCCTGGACGAGCGCCTGAAGCTCGTCGACGACCCCGCCGCCGCCTAAGCGGCGTCCGGCTCCGCCGACACGCGCAGGACCAGGATCGCCACGTCGTCGCGCGGCTCGGCGCCCGGCTGCTCGGGGTCCGGCGCCGTCGCGGCCTGCTCGATGCGGGCGGCGATCGCCGCGGCGTCCAGCCCGGTGCAGCCCCGCAGCAGCTCGCACAGGTCGGACTGGCTGAGGACCCGGCCGGGGGCGCGGGCGTCGGTGACGCCGTCGGTGTAGAGGATGGCCGCGTCGCCGGGCCCCAACCGCGCGCTCTCGTCGCTCAACGCCGGATCGTCGGTGACGCCGAGCAGCGTGCCCGGCCGGCCCACGGCCTCGACCCGCCCGTCGGCGCGCAGCACGAGCGGAAGGGGATGACCGCCGGTGGACACGGTCAGCCGGGTGCCCTCGCCGTCGCGCTCCAGGTGCGCGAAGGCCACCGTGCAGAACTGCTCGCCGCTGCGCTGGCGCACCATCGCGTCGTTGAGCGCGCGCAGGACCTCGCTGGGCGTGTGGTCCTGCATCGCGGCCGCGCGCAGCGTGTAGCGCGCCAGCGCGGTGATCGCCGCGGCCGGCGCGCCCTTGCCGCACACGTCGCCCATCACCACGGCCCAGCGCTGTGGGCGGCCGGTGTCGAACAGGTCGTAGAAGTCCCCGCCCACCTCGTTGCCCTGGCCCGCCGCGCGGAACCGGGCGGCGACGTCGACGCCGGGGATCTCGGGCAGGGCCGGGGGCAGCAGGCTCTCCTGGAGTGCGCGGGCGATGTACGCGCGCTCGCTGTAGAGCCGGGCGTTGTCCACGGCGATCGCCGCGCGCCGTCCCAGCTCCTCGGCCAGGGCGAGGTCCTCTTGGTCGTAGCGGCGCCCGGGATCGGAGGCCACGAACGAGATCACGCCGAGCGGCCGGCCCCGGGCGACCATGGGCACGATCATCGCCGACCTCAGGCCCAGGTCGCGCATCAGCTCCAGGTGCCGCTCGTCGTGGGCGGACCGGCGCAGCAGCTCCTCGGGGACCTCGGGGTAGAGCACGGACTGCCCGGTCCGCAGGACGGCGTGGGTGCCGGCGTCGGCCTCGGGGTCGGGTGGGTAGCGCTCGCGCAGCTCCTGGGCCAGCGCCACGCGCTCGGGGTCCGCCGCGGCCAGCGCCACGCGGTCCAGCCGGCCGCGCTCGTCGACCACGTCCACGCCGCACCAGTCGGCGATCTCCACCACGGCCAGGTCCGCCACCCGCTGGAGCGTGGTGCCGTAGTCCAGCGACGTGGACAGGAGCTTGCTGCTGTCGGACAGGAAGCGCTCGGCGCGCTGCGTGCGCATGCGCTCGGTCACGTCCTCCATGATCGAGATGGCCAGGTCGACCTCGCCCGCCTCGTCGCGGATGGGCGTCGCCTTGACCACCGACCAGCGCTCCTCGCCGGTGTCCGTGGACCGGTAGCGCACCACCGTGGGCTCGGGCGTCTCGCCGCGCAGCGCCCGGCGGCCTGGCAGCCGGTCGTGAGGGAGCGGCTCCCCGTCCTCGTCGAGGATGTCGAAGCGCTGCACGACCTGGTTGCGCGGGGCGTCCAGCATCTCACGCGCCGAGGACATGCCGACGGCGCGCACCGCGGCGCGGTTGGCGAAGACGAGACGCCCGGAACGGTCTTGGGCCGTGACCCCGTCGGCCACGCCCTCCAGGATCACGCGCAGCTGGTCGCGCGAGCGACGCAGCCGGTCCCCGAGCAGCGCGACCCACAGCGCGGCGCCGCAGATCGCCGCGAGGATGCCGAGGCGCACGATGTGGTCCGAGGTGGCGAAGTTGTGGTCGGGCACGCCGAGCAGGACGCCCAGGCCCAGCGCGTAGGCGCCGACGGCGGCGGTGGCGCCCGGCCCCAGGCGCGTGGAGGCCAGCAGGGGACCCGCGCTGAGCAGGGTGATGAGCACCAGCGGGCCGCCGACGGCGGCGTCCAGCGCGGCGATCGCAGATGCGACCCCGGCGCAGAGCAGCAGCCACCCGTTCCGTGGGATACGGCTCATACCGGCGCAATCCTAAGCGGACGCGGGCGGTCCGCACGCTTACCGGCGCCACGCCCCGGGTACGCGCCGGGCATGCAGACCATCGACACCCCAACCCTCGAGGTCCCGGAGCCGCAGGCGCCCGACCAGCCGATGCCGGATTCCCCGGCGGGGCCCGCCGTGCCCGACGGCCCGCCCTCCGAGGATCCCGCGGTGCCCCTGGGCCCCGACATGCCCGAGCCGCGGCCGGCCAACGAGCCGCAGCCGGACGGCCCGGACGTTCCCGCCACCGACCCGAAGGGCCCGGAGATCCCGGGCGACCCGAACTGACCTAGCTCGAGCGCCGCGAGCGCGACGAGCCCGACGACGCGCGGCGCGTGGTCCGGCGGCGGGCGCCGCCGTTGCGGCGCTCGGCCGCCGGGATCTCCTCGGTCGCGACCGCGCGGGTCAGCGTCGGGATCAGCCGCTCCAGGAAGCGCGCCATGCGCTCCTCCTCGCGGCGGATCGTCTTGGCCAGCTGGGCGGTCTCCTTGTCGCCGACCGCCGTGGCCAGCGTCTCGATCGCGGTGTACGTGGCGATCTCCTCGGCCTCGGACTGGTACTCGGTGCGGGCGTTGCGCAGCTGCTTCTCCGCCTCGCCGGTCCCGCGCACGGCATGGATCGGGCCCTGGACGGCGGCCATCGCCTTGCCGACCAGCGCCTGGGCCTGCGTGGTGGCCTCGGCGGCGATCTCGCCCAGCGGCCCGGAGTGACCGCCGAGCTTCTTGATGCGCTTCTCCAGCTCGCGCGCGTGGCGCTTGGTCTCGCGCAGGTGCTCCTGCTGGCGCTTCTTGTACGTGGAGCGGGTCGTCATCGAGATGTGGGCGGTCAGCGCCGCCTCGAGCTGCTTCTCGGTCGTGTAGGCCTCGGTCAGGAACTGGACCAGCTTGGCGTCGCGCGCCGTCTGCTCTGCCATGGGGTTGGCGCCTCCTTGAGATTGACTCCCGGTCGCCTACCCGATCGGGCCGCGGCTACTCGCCCTCGAGCAGGTCCAGGACCGCCGCCTCCAGCCGCGTGCGCTTGCGCGGATCCCCGAGGTCGGGATCGCCGACCTCGGCCAGGGTCTCGGCGATCGTCCAGCCCGAGCTCATTCGGTCGAACACGCGCGGGTCGATGTAGGAGGCGCGCGCCACGGCGGGGGTGTTCCCCAGGTAGGCGGCGACGGTCTTGACCGCGGAGGCGGCGATGCGCTTGTGGGCCGTCTCGGAGGTGGGCGCGCGCTCGTCGGCGGCGACGGCCACCGCCGCCAGCACCGTCGCGTTCCAGGTGCGGAAGTCCTTGGCGCTGAAGTCGCGCGTCGTGACCGCTTTGACGTACTGGTTGATGTCCGCCGAGCGCACGTCGGCCCAGCGGCCGTTCTCGCGGTAGGCCAGCAGCTCGGGCCCGCCGCCGCGACGGCGCTTGAGCTCGGCCACGATCTCGCGCACGTCGTCGTCGGCGATGGCGTGGATGCGGCGCTGGCCGGACTTGGCCGGGTAGTCGAACAGGACCTCGTCGTCGGTCACGGTCACGTGGCGCTTGAGCATCGTGGCCAGCCCGTAGGACTCGTTGGTGGCGGCGTAGTCCTCGGAGCCGATGCGGAAGAACCCCAGGTCCAGGAGCCGCGTCGCGCAGGCCAGGGCGCGGCGGCGGGTCAGCTCCTCGTCGGCGCGCAGGTCGCGGCGCACCCGGCGGCGCAGGGCGGGCAGCGAGCGGCCGAACTCGATCATCGACCCGAACTTCTCGCGGTCGCGCCGGGTGCGCCAGTGGTCGTGGTAGCGGTACTGCTTGCGCCCGGCGTCGTCGATCCCGGTGGCCTGGAGGTGGCCGAGAGGGTCCAGGCAGACCCACACGTCCTTCCAGGCGGGGGGGATCGCCAGTTCGCGGATGCGCTCCAGCGTGTCGGGGTCGTCGACGCGCGCGCCGTCCGGGTCGACGAACTCGAATCCCCGCCCGCGGCGGCGCCGGGCGATGCCCGGGGCCCCGCAATCCGATCTCCTCAGCCTGGGCACGGCGACCATCCTTCCCCGCATGGCGCCCGGTTAGACGCGCCGTGTCGTGGGTAGGCGGCTGATATGAGCATCATCGACAAGATCACAGGCAAGGCAAAGCAGGCGGCCGGCGACGTGGCGGATGACCCGTCGCTGCGCCGGGAGGGCCTCCGGGAGGAGCGCAAGGGCGAGGCGAAGGAAGACCTCGCGCGCGCGGAGGCCAAGGCCGACGACAAGGCCGACGAGGTCGCCGACCTCGAGCGCCGGACCTAGCCGCATCCACCGCGGCCGGCGCCCTGCGCCGGCCGCGGTGCGTCTTTCGACATGACCGAGTCACCCGGACCCGACGAGGACCAGCGCGAGGCGCCGCCCGAGCGGACCGGCGACGAGGGCGCCTCGGACGCGCGCAACCCCGCGCGCGAGCAGGCCGGCGAGGACGCCGAGCGCGAAGGCCAGTCGCGGGAAGGCGACGAGCGCGCCGCCACCGGCAACCCGCGCAGCGCCGGCGAGGACTGACCGGCCCTCAGGCGCTCAGCGCCTGAGGCGCCACCGGTTCGGAGTCCGCCTCCTCGCGCAGCCTGTGCAGCGAGCGGCGCAGCAGCCGCGAGATCTGCATCTGCGACACGCCGATCTGCTCGGCGATCTCCGACTGCGTCATGTCCTGCATGAAGCGCATGTGCAGGATGCGGCGCTCGCGCAGGGGCAGGGTCCGCATCGCCTGCGCCACGGCGCCGCGGTCCTCGACCAGCTCGTAGGCGTCGTCGGTGTCGCCCAGGGTGTCCACGTAGGCACGGCCGTCCTGGTCGTCGGCGGGGGCGGGCGCGTCCAGCGAGCGGGCCTCGTAGGCCGAGGCCGCCTCCAGCGCCTCCAGCGCCTGCTCCACGTCCATCTCGGTCGCCTCGGCCAACTCGGCCACGGTGGGCGCGCGGCCCAGCCGCGTGCTCAGCGACTTGCTCGCGTTCTCCACCTTCAGCACCCGCTCCTGAAGGCTGCGGGGGACGTGGATCGCCCAGCCGGTGTCGCGGAAGTAGCGCTTGATCTCGCCGACCATCGTGGGCACGGCGTAGGTGGAGAAGGCGACGCCCCGGTCCGGGTCGAAGCGCTCCACGGCCTTGCACAGGCCCAGCCGGGCCACCTGGAGAAGGTCGTCGAACGGCTCGCCGCTGCGGTGGTAGCGCCGGGCCACCTGATGCGCGAGCGGCAGGGCGCGCTCGATCAGGTGGTCGCGGATCGCCGTGTCGCCGGTGCGGCGGTAGCGGCGGAACTCCATCGCCTCGTCCACCGGTCGGCGCGGACGGGCGAGGGCGATCGGACTAGGCAGAGTTGCGGTAGCGGTCATCGGTCCTCCGGGATCACGGTTCGTCTCGGTCTACGATGGTCCGCCCGGCGCCGGTTTCAAGTCCAACCGGCGCGATGCGTCCCCTCACTGAGTCACGGCAAGCGCCCGTCTCCACCGGGCCCTCGCCCCTAAGAAGTACCTCCGGCCGCGATTTTGCAAACCCGTACCTAGAGCGCGGGCAGCTCCTGGCGCAGCGTCAGCGTCTCGGCCAGCAGGTCGCCGTGCTCGCGCACGCGCGCGACGACGTCCGGCGCCTCGAAGCGCAGCGCGTCCTCGTCCCCCGCTTCCAGCGCCGACTCGACCTCCTCCCAGGCCACCGGGGTGGACACCGTCGGCCGTTCGCGCGCGCGCAGGGAGTAGACGGAGACCGTCGTCTTGTGCTCGTCGTTCTGGCTCCAGTCCACGAGCACGCGGCCCTCGCGCAGGCGCTTGGTCATGCGCGAGACGACGCGCTCGCCGTGGTGTTTCTCCATCAGCTCGGCCACGGCCCTGGCGAACGGCTTGGTCTGCTCGTAGGTGGCGCCCGAGTTCAGCGGGACCTGGGCGTGCAGGCCCTTGCTGCCCGAGGTCTTGACGAACGTGCGCAGCTGGAAGGAGGCGAACACGTCGCGCAGCCACAGCGCGACCTCGGCGCAGTCCAGGATCCCGGTGCCCGGGCCGGGATCGAGGTCGAACACCAGCATCGTCGGGGAGCTCAGGTCGTCGGCCCGCGACAGGGAGGCGTGCAGCTCCAGCGCCGCCAGATTGGCCAGCCACAGCAGCGTGTCCTCATCGTCGACCACGCAGAACTCGATCGTCTTGCCCCGCGCCGGGACCGGGACCGTGCGCACCCAGTCGGGCCGGTGCGACGGGCACTGCTTCTCGTAGAAGAACTTGCCCTCCACGCCGTCGGGGTAGCGCTTGAGCGTCAGCGGCCGGCCCTGCAAATGGGGGGCGAGGACCGGGGCGACCGCCCGGTAGTAGTCGATGACGTCGCCCTTGGTGAAGCCCGCCTCGGGGTAGAGGACCTTGTCGCGGTTGGACTGGCGGACCTCCCGGCGCTCGCGCAGTCCCTTGAAGGACGGCGCGCGCAGCGTGCGCGTGCGGGTCCACTCGCGGAACTCCACCTCGGCCTCCAGCACCGGCTCCACGAACACCGCCCCCTTTGGCGGCTTGGGGCCGGCGTCGAAGGGGCTGTCCGGGCGCTCGAGGGGCGCGAGGCGGCGGGCCAGGTCCTCCAGCGTCGCCTCGGTGAACCCGGTGCCCACGCGGCCGGCGTAGCGCAGGCGGCCCTGCTCGTCGCGCTCGCCCACGAGCAGGGCGCCGATGCGCTCGCGGCGCCGGCCCTCGCCGGGCAGCCAGCCGCCGATCGCCAGCGTCTCGCGCTGCACGTTCTTGACCTTCACCCAGCCCGTGCTGCGCCGCCCCGGCTCGTACGGGCAGTCCAGCCGCTTGGCCACGATCCCCTCCAGGCCCATCTCCAGGGTCGCGTCCAGCAGGGCCCGGCCGTCCTCGCGCTGGTAGGCCGGGACCTGCCAGGCCGGCCCGCGCAGCTCCAGGGACTCGAGGCGCTCGCGGCGCTCCTGGTAGGGGAGGGCCATGGTCGAGTGCCCGTCCAGGTACAGCAGGTCGAACATCACGTAGACGACCGGAACCGAGGAGGCCAGACGGCGCACGCGCGCGTCCGCCGTAACGTGCATGCGCTGCTGGAGGCGGCCGAAGTCGGGCCGGCCGTCGGGTCCGAAGGCCACGACCTCGCCGTCCAGCACGGCGCGCCGCGCGCCCAGCTGCTCCGTCAGGCCGCGCAGCTCCGGGTAGCGGGCGGTGATGTCCTTGAGGTTGCGGCTCTGGAGGCGCAGCCGGCCGGGCTCGACGTAGGAGATCGCGCGCACGCCGTCCCACTTGACCTCGAAGCCCCAGCCCGACTCGTCGCGCGGCAGCTCGCCCAGCCGGGCCAGCATGGGCGCGATCCGGTCGGGCATCGGCTCGCGCCCCGGGTCGGCCGGGGGGTCCATCCGGTGGATCATCCAGTCCTTGGGGTCCTGGCCCGCGCGGAAGAGCACGTAGCGGCCCCGGACCCGCTCGCCGTGGAAGACGACCATGACCTCGTCCTCGCGGAACTTCTCGCACTCGTAGGTCCCCCGGTCCCAGATCGTCATCGTCCCCGCGCCGTACTGGCCGGACGGGATCTCGCCGTGGAACTCCAGGTACTCGAGCGGGTGGTCCTCGGTGCGGACCGCCTTGCGGTTCTCCTCGGGGTCCTCGGGGATGCCGTTGGGGACGGCCCAGGAGGCCAGCACGCCGTCGCGCTCCAGGCGCAGGTCCCAGTGCAGCCGCCGCGCGTGGTGCTCCTGGATCACGAACCGCGGCCGGTCCGCCGCGCCGGCGGCGGCGTCCGCGCCGGGCTCGGGCGTCGCGTCGAAATCGCGCTTGCGCCGGTACTCGGTCAGCCGGGGCTTGGCCACGGCCGGAGTATCCCCGGCGCGACGCGGGTCAGGCCTGGCGGCGGTCGAACCAGGACCGCGGGTCCATGTCCCACATCCGCTGGAGGTGGCTCGGCCCGCGGCGCTCGCTGCCGGCGCGGCGGTCGGGCAGTTTCTCCATGACCTCGCGCTCGGCGCCGCAGTCCTGGCACGGGGCGGACGCCACCAGCGTGCTGGCGATCGACTCCATGCCGCAGCCCGTGCAGCGCAGCCGCACCACGATGACGCCTCCCTCGACGGTCATAGGTCCACTTTACCGTGTATCCGGACTCTTTTCAGCCTTTCCTGAAAAGCTAGCGGATGGAGTTGGCAAGGGCGGATGCCTGGGTAGGTTCAGTTCGATGGCTCTCGCCACCCTCGACACCGCCACCCTGCGCCGGCTCTCCGGCCTGCGCCCCGAGCGCGGCAAGGTCCTCTCGCTGTACCTGGACCTCGACCCCTCGACCTTCGCCACCCCCGCCGCCCGGTCCAGCGCGATCACGTCGCTGCTCGACGAGGCGGGGCGCCGCGCGAAGGAGCTGGAGCTCGACCACGACGCCGAGGTCGCGCTGCGCGAGGACGTCGAGCGCGCGCGCGAGTTCTTCGAGACCGAGCTGTCGGCGGAGGGGGCCGGCGCGGTGGCCGTCTTCGCCTGCGGTCCGGCGGACCTGTTCCAGACCCTGAAGCTGCCGCGGCCGGTGGCCTCGCAGGTGGCGATCGACGACACCCCGTGGGTAGAGCCCCTGGCGCGGCTGGGCACGCGCGAGCGACTCTGCGTCGTGCTGGTCAGCCGGCGCACCGGTCGCATCCTGCGCGGCACCCGCGACCGCCTGGAGGAGGTGGCAGACGTCGAGGACGACGTCCACGGATGGCACGACCAGGGCGGCTGGTCGCAGTCGCGCTACCAGCGGGGGATCGAGAAGGAGGTCGAGGACCACCTGGAGAACGTCGCCGGCCGCGTGTTCGCGGGCTGGAAGCGCGATCCGTTCGACCGGATCGCCGTCGGCGCCACGCCGGAGCTGTTCCCGGCCTTCGAGCACCATCTGCATCCCTACATGCGCGAGCGCCTGGCCGGCCGGCTGGACGTGGACGTCGAGAACGAGGGGCCGACCGATGTGCTGGCCCGCCTGCAGCCGCTGCTGGAGGAGCAGGATCGCGCGCGCGAGCGCGAGGCCCTGGACCGGCTGGAGGCGGGCCTGGGCGCCGGCGGCCGCGCGGCCGCGGGCCTGGACGCCGTGCTCGCCGCGCTGAACGAGCGCCGGGTGGAGGTCCTGCTGTTCACCGAGGGGCTGTCCGCCGCCGGCGTGTCCTGTCCGCGCTGCGGGTGGCTGGGCGTGGAGGCCGAGGGGGACGAGTGCCCGCTGGACGGGACGCCGGTGGAGCGCCGCGGCGACGTCGTGGAGGACGCGATCGAGGCGGCGGTCCTGCAGTCCGCCCAGCC
The DNA here is from genome assembly GCA_033855845.1 of Solirubrobacteraceae bacterium. Taxonomy (GTDB): domain Bacteria; phylum Actinomycetota; class Thermoleophilia; order Solirubrobacterales; family Solirubrobacteraceae; genus AC-38. The sequence continues at coordinate 4,306 of JAWVFR010000105.1, read as the reverse complement.
CCTGGTCGTCCGCCACCACGACGACCTGCAGCGCCACGGCGGGATCGCGGCGCTCCTGCGCTTCTGAGCATGGCCGAGCCGCAGCCCAAGCCGCTCGCGGAGTACGGCGTGCTGATCGCCACCTTCGCCACGCTGTTCTCCGTGGGGACGGCCGCGGCTCGCCGCCAGGGCCGGCTGCCCGAGCGCGTGGCCGCCGCGGACGTGGTGCTGGGCGGCATCGCGACGCAGAAGCTCTCGCGGCTGGTGGCGAAGGACAAGGTCACGAGCGCGGTCCGCGCGCCCTTCACGGAGGTCGAGCGCTCCGGGCCCAACGCCGAGGTGGAGGAGCGCCCGGCCGGGCGCGGCGTGCGCTACGCGGTGGGCGAGCTGCTCGTGTGCCCGTTCTGCCTCTCGCAGTGGATCGCCGCCGGCTTCGCGCTGGGGCTGATGTACGCCCCGCGGGTCACCCGCCTGGTGATGGCGATGAACGCGATGGTCGCGATCTCCGACTTCCTCCAGGTCGCCTACAGGGCGGCCGAGAACCGTCGCGAGCCGGAGTAGGAGCAAACCATGGCGCGCACCGAGACGACCACCACCGCGTCGCCGCAGGACGTCTGGGACGTCCTCATGGACCCGTACGCCTACGGCCACTGGGTCGTGGGCTCCAGCCACGTGCGCGACGTGGACTCCGAGTGGCCGGAGCCCGGAAGCCGCTTTCACCACAGCGTGGGCCTGCGCCCGCTGACCCTGTCCGACCACACCAGGGTCCTGCAGCTCGATCCGCTGCGCCGGCTGGTGCTGGAGGCCAAGGCGCGCCCGCTGGGCACCGCCCGGGTGGAGCTGGTGCTCACGCCGGTGGGGTCGGGCACGCACGTGACGATGATCGAGGAGCCGGCCGACCCCTTCACCTGGCTGCTGACCGCGAATCCGCCGGCGCAGCGGCTGCTGCGCCTGCGCAACGACGAGGCGCTGCGCCGCCTCAGGCGCCTGGCCGAGGAGCGGGCGCTGGAGCGCGAGGCCGCGGTGGCCGCGGCCTGAGCCGCGCGGCGCGCAGCGCCGAGTGCGCCGCGTTCCAGCCCGGGCCGCCGTGCACGCCGCCGCCGGGGTGGGCGGAGGCCGAGCCGAGGTAGAGCCCGTCCACCGGCGTGCGCGGACGGCCGAGCCCTGGCAGGGGGCGCAGGAACAGCTGCTGGTGGACCTGGGCGGTCCCGCCGTTGATCGCGCCGCCGACCAGGTTCGGGTTCAGAGCCTCCATCCGGGGCGGCGTGAGTACGTGGCGCGCGCGGATCTGCGTGCGGAACCCGGGCGCGCGGAGCTCGATCTCCTCCTCGATCCGGTCGGCGAAGCGCTCGCCCTCGCCGTCCTCCCAGGTCAGCCCCCGGGGGACGTGGGCGTAGGCCCAGGCGGTGTCGCAACCGGCCGGGGCGCGCGTGGAGTCGAAGCTCGCGTACTGGCCCATGACCAGGAACGGGTGCTCGGGCAGTCGCCCGGTCGCCACGTGTGCGGCCGACTCGGTGAGCGCGTCCATCCCCTCGCCCACGTGGACCGTGCCGGCCCGGCGGGCGTCGCCGGCCGCCCATGGGATCGGCGCGTCCAGCGCCCAGTCCACCTTGACCGTGCCGGCGTCGTAGTGGAAGCGGCGCACGTCGTCCATCGTCCGCGCGTCCACGGCGTCCGGAGGCAGCAGCTCCCGGTACAGGGCCGGGACGCCGGTGTCGGCGATCACCGCGCGGCGCGCCGCGACGAAGCCGGCCGCGGTGTGCACGCCGACGGCGCGCCCGCCGCGCAGCTCGATGCGCTGCACCCGGGCCTCGCACTCCACGCGCCCGCCGCGGCTGCGCAGCCGCGCCACCAGCGCCGCCGCGAGCGCGCCGGCCCCGCCCTCGGGCGCCGGGAAGCCGACCTGCTGGCCCAGCCCGCACAGCAGCCAGCCGAACAGCGCGCCGCCCGCCGACTCCGGGGCGAGATCGGAATGCAGCGCGTTGCCGGCCAGCAGGAGGCCGCCGCCCGCGCCCGCGAACTCCTCCTCGGCCAGGCGCCGGACCGGCAGCACGGCGAAGCGGGCGAAGCGCGCCAGGCCGTGCGGCCCCAGGCGGCGGGCCAGCCGCAGCGCCGGGACCACCGGCGGCAGCGGGCGCATGAGCGCGTCCACCACCGGGCCGCCCAGGCGCTCCCAGCGGGCGTACAGGCTCCGCCAGGCGTCCCCGTCCCCGGCGCCGAATGCCTCCAGCGAGGCGGCGGTGCGCTCCGGGTCCGGCCACAGCGTGGCGCAGCGCCCGTCCTGCAGTGGATGGGCCAGCACCGCCTCGGCGCGGCGCCAGCGCAGCCCGTGCTCCTCCAAGCGCAGGTCTCGGATGCGCGGAGAGGCGATGGCGAGGGGATAGAAGGCGCTGAACACGTCGTGACGGAAGCCGGGCTCGGTCAGGGGCTCGGTGCGCACGGCGCCGCCCGGCACGGGCGCGGCCTCCAGCACCACGACGTCCCAGCCCGCGTCGGCCAGGACGTTGGCGGCGACCAGCCCGTTCGGGCCGCTGCCGATCACCACGGCGTCGGGCACTACCCCACCGCTCGTTTCCGCCCGAGCGCCGCGGGTACGGACCGTCCGTGCCCGAGCTTCCCGAGCGCTCCGTCTCGCTGTGGACGGCCACCGCGCCCGCGCCGGACCGCGAGCGGCTGCGCGGGCGCCACGGCGCGGACGTGGCGGTGATCGGCGCGGGGATCACCGGGCTGCTGTGCGCCGCCGCCCTGCGCGAGGCCGGGCTGCAGGTGGCCGTCGTGGAGGCCGGTCGCGTGGGCGGCGGGGTGACGGGGCACACCACGGCCAAGCTGTCCTCGCTGCACTCGCTCCAGTATGCCTCCCTGGCGCGGCGCCACGGGGAGGCGGTGGCCCGCACCCACGGCGAGGCCAACGAGGCCGGGATCGACGCGATCTTCGCCCTGGCCGCTCGCCATGGCATCGAGTGCGACCTGCGCCGGCGCGACAACTACACCTACGCCCCGGCGGGCGAGGATGTCTCCGACCTCGAGGAGGAGGCGCGGATCGCGGTGCGGCTGGGCCTGCCCGGGGAGTTCACGCGCGACGTCCCGCTGCCGCTCCCCACCGCCGGCGCCGTGCGCTTCCGCGACCAGGCGGAGTTCCACCCGCGCCGCTTCCTGCTCGGCCTGGCCGAGGCGCTGGAGGCGCGGGGCGTGCGGATCTGGGAGCGCTCGCCGGCGGTGGCGGTCGACGATGGGAACCCGTGCCGCGTGCGCGTGGACGGCGGCGAGCTCGACGCCGCGCGCGTCGTCGTGGCCACGCACATGCCGTTCCTCGACCGCGGGCTGTGGTGGGCGCGCACCCATCCCGAGCGCTCCTACGTGGTGGCCATGGAGCCCGGCGAGGCCGTCCCCGCAGGAATGTTCATCTCCACCGAGAGCCCCGCGCACTCGGTCCGCACGCATCCGGTGGACGGCCGCGAGCTGGTGCTGGTCGGCGGCCAGGGCCACAAGGTCGGACAGGGCGGGGACACCGTGGCGCGCTACCGCGAGCTGGCCCGCTGGGGCCGCGAGCAGCTGGGCGCCGGGGACGTGCTCTACCGCTGGTCCAGCCAGGACAACATGCCCGCGGACGGGCTCCCGTCGATCGGACGGCTGTGGCCGTTCAGCGACCGGCTGCTGACCGCCACCGGATACAGGAAGTGGGGCCTGGCCCAGGCCGCGGCGGCGGCCGAGATCCTGACCGCGGCCGTCCAGGGCCGCGAGCACCCGTGGGCGAGCGCCTACGACCCGCACCGCGCCCGGCTGGCCACCGGGATCGTCGACCTCGTCAAGGAGAACGCCGACGCCGGGCTGCACTTCTTCGCCGACCGCCTGCGCCGGCGCTCGCGCGCGTCGCGGCCGCCGGAGCCGGGGGAGGGGAGGGTGGTGTCGGTCCGAGGCCGCCAGGTCGCCGTCGCCCGCGACGCCGACGGCGCCGTTCACGCCGTCTCCGCGCGCTGCACGCACCTGGGCTGCATCGTGGACTGGAATCCGGCCGAGGCCTCCTGGGACTGCCCGTGCCACGGCTCGCGCTTCGCGCCCGACGGCCAGGTGCTGCAGGGGCCCGCGGTGCGGGCGCTCGAGCGTCGCGAGCTCCCTGGGAGGTAAGGCCGCAGGGGGCTAGCGGCGGCGCGTGGGGACCGTGCGGAACACGTGGTCCCAGAACGGCGCGCTGATGCCGAACCCGCGGGTGTCGTCCTGGAAGTGGTGGCGCATGTGCAGCTCGCGCAGCCAGCGCCCGGCGCGCGAGCGCGGCACCCGGTGGTGCAGGTGGAAGTGCAGCATGTCGTAGACCAGGTAGCCCGACAGG
>JAWVFR010000104.1:0-7906 GCA_033855845.1 Solirubrobacteraceae bacterium | reverse complement strand
GGATCGACGGCCGCAGCCTCGCGCGCGGGCAGGCTGGACGGGGCGTCTCGCGCTACACGTCCTCGCTGGTCCAGGCCCTGGCCGAGTCCTTCCCGCAGGACCGCTGGCGCCTGCTGGTCCCGGGCGGCCCCGCGACACCGCCGCCGGCGGGCGTGGAGGTGGTCGCGCCGCGGCTGCCACGGCAGGTGCTGTTCGCAGCCGGCGCCGTGGCCGGGCGCCCGCGGCTGGACCGCCTGGCCGGTCCGAGCGACGTGACCTGGCTGCCGGCGCCAGCCCCGGCCGCCCTGTCGCGCGGCGCGCGCTACGTGCTCACCGTCCACGACCTCTCCTTCCACGACCGCCCGGGCGACTACACCGCCTACGAGCGCGCCTGGCACCGGCTGGGCCGCCTGGGGACGCTCGCCCGCCGGGCCACGCGCGTGATCGCGGTGTCGGCGGCCACCCGCGACGCCGCCGTCGAGGCCTGGGGACTGGACCCGGCGCGCGTGACCGTCGTCCCCTCGGGCGTGTCGGGACCGGCGGCGCCCCCCTCCGCCGCCGCGGTGGAGGCGGTCCGCCGCCGCCACGGCCTGCCCGAGCGCTACCTGCTGTGGGTCGGCGCCCTGGAGCCCCGCAAGGCCCCGGACATCCTCGCGCGCGCCTACGCCCGCGCGCGCGCCGACGGCCTGGACGCCGGCCTCGCCGTGGTGGGCGAGGGGCGCGTGCCGCTGGAGGGAGCGGGCGTCCGGCGGCTGGGCGCGGTCCGCGACCGCTCCGAGCTGGACGCCCTGTACGCCGGAGCTCTGGCGCTCGCGATGCCGTCGCGCGCGGAGGGCTACGGATTCGCCCCGCTCGAGGCCGCGGCGTGCGGCACGCCGTCCATCGTCACGGACATCCCCGCGCTGCGCGAGACCCTCGGCGACGCCGCGCGCTTCGTCCCGGTCGACGACGAGGCCACCCTGGCCGCCGCGCTGGTCGAGCTCGCCGCCGACCCAGCCCTGCGCGACCGGCTCGCCACCGCGGCCGCGAAGCGCCTCGTCGGCCGCACCTGGGCCGCAGCGGCCGAGGCCACGCACGCCGTCCTGCGAGAGGCCGCGGGATGAGAGGCCGCGGAATGACGGGCATCGAGGACCGGCCCCGCCACGCGGTTGCACTTTGCCGCCATATAGGCGGTCAACTGCAACCGCGTCCGATCGGGGCGTCGGCGTGAGCGTCCCCGGCCTCTCGATCGTGACTGTTCTGCATCAGTCCGAGGCTGATCTGCAACGTCTGCTGGCCTCCCTCGATGCCCATCTGCCGCAACGGCCGGAGGTCATCGTCGTGGACGCGCAGTCCACCGACGAAGGCCCGGCGATAGCAAGGGACTGGGGCGCCACCGTGATCGAGCTCGGCGCCAACCCGGGCTTCGGCCCGGCCAACAACGCCGGCGTGGCCCGGGCCAGCAACGACGTCGTGGCCCTCCTGAACCCCGACATAGAGCTCCTGGACAAAGGCCTGCTCGACCTCGCGGCCAAAGCCCGCAACCACGAAGCGCTACACGCCCCCCGCCTCCTCAACACCGACGGCTCCACACAACGCAGCGCCCACCCGCTCCCCGGCACCGCCAAGGCCATGCTGCCCGCCCTCATCCACCCCTCGATGCTGCCTTCGAACCTCCGCCAACAAGCCGAGCCCCACCGAGCAGAAACCCCCACAGAAGTCGGCTGGGCCATCGCCGCGGCGCTGGTGGCGAGAAAGACGACCCTCCAACGCCTCGGCCCCTTCGACCCCGACGCCTTCCTCTTCTACGAGGACCTCGACCTCTGCCTGCGCGCCCGGGCCGCGGGGGTCCCCACCGTCCTGCACCCCGAGGTCCGCCTGCGCCACGCCGGCGCGCACGCCACCGGGCCCGCGTTCGGCCGCGAGCCCCACGACGTGCAGGCCCGCCGCCGGCGCGCGGTGGTGGCCGCCCGCCTGGGCCGGCGGGCGCGCGCCGCGGACGACGCCGCCCAGGCGCTGACCTTCGCCACCCGGATCGCGGCCCGCCGCGCCCTGCGCCGCGACGCCGGCCGCGAGACCGCCCAGCTGCGGGCGCTCTTGCGAGCGCGGAAGGCCGACCCGTAGAGTCGGGGCACACACGCCGAGAGGAGAGGTATGGCCGTCGTGAAGATCATCGAGCTCGTCGGGAGCTCGACCACCAGCTCGGACGACGCCGTGCAGAACGCGTTGAGCGACGCGCGGCAGACCCTGCGCAACATCAAGGCCGTGGACGTGGTGTCCACCGGGTTGCGCGGAGACGACCTCAACGAGTGGCGCGCCCATGTGCGCGTCGCGTTCCTGATCGACCGCGTCAGCGAGTAGCTGGTAGCGGGCGCGCTGGCCGGGTGCTCGGCGACGACGTCATCGAGCTGCTCGGCGAGCGCGTCCCCGCGGACCACGCGCGGCAGGTCGCCGCGGAGCACTGGATCGGCCGCTTCTACGCGCGGCGGGGCCCGGGCGCGCACGTGCTGGACCTGGGGTGCGGCGCCGGGAACTCGGTCGACGTCTTCCGCAACCACGACCCCGAGGTGGACTGGCTGGGCGTCGACCTCCCACAGTCCCCGGAGGTCGCCTCGCGCAGCCGCGCCGACGCCGAGTTCGCGACCTTCGACGGCCGCAGCATCCCCGTCGCCGACGCCTCCCGGGACCTCGTGTTCTGCAAGCAGGTGCTCGAGCACGTGCGCGAGCCCGAGCCGCTGCTGCGCGACGCCGCCCGCGTGCTGCGGCCCGGCGGCTGGCTCGCCGGGTCCACCTCCCAGCTGGAGCCCTTCCATTCCCTCAGCGTCTGGAACTACACGCCCTACGGGCTCACCCTGATGGTGGAAGACGCCGGGCTGCGGGTGCGCGAGCTGCGTCCCTGCATCGACGGCCTGACCCTGGTCGTCCAGCGCGGGCTGGGGATGCCGCGCTTCTTCGACCGCTGGTGGCACTACGAGTCCCCCCTGAACCGCTTCGCCAACGGCTTCGGCCGGGTCGCGCGCCTGGACGCCCGGCAGGTGAACGCGATCAAGCTGATCCTGTGCGGCCAGTTCTCCTTCCTGGCCGAGAAGCCGGGCTAGAAGAGCCCCATCTGCTCGAGCTCGTCCCGGGGCGCGGCGCCCACGGCGACGGCCTGCGCGTCGGGCTCGTCCTCCTCGGGCTCGGGCACCTCGAGGACCACGGGCTGCGCGGGCGCGGGCTGCTCCAGCAGCGCCGGCAGCCGCGCGAAGTCGGCGCGCAGCACCTCGACCATCGACGGCGTGTAGAGCGCCGCGGCCGGGTGGTAGAGCGGGTACAGGCGGATGGCGCGCGCGCCGATCGTGCGGTCCTCGACCTGGCCGTGCAGGCGGGTGATCCCGGTGGGGTCCCCCCGCAGGAGCTTGGTGGAGAAGTTGCCCAGGGTGGCGATGACCTTGGGCTCGATCAGCTCGACCTGGCGCTCCAGGTAGTCCCGGCACGCCTCGATCTCCATCGGCTGCGGGTCGCGGTTGCCGGGAGGTCGGCATTTCAAGACATTGGCGACGAACACGTCGCCGCGCTCCAGGCCGATCTCCCCCAGGAGCTTGTCCAGCAGCTTCCCCGCCTGCCCGACGAAGGGCAGCCCCAGCTCGTCCTCCGTGCGCCCGGGCGCCTCGCCCACGAACATCAGGTCGGCGTCGGCGTCGCCCGCCCCGAACACCACGTTGGTCCGGGTCTGGTGCAGGGGGCAGCGGACGCAGTCCCGCGCCTCCTCGATGTAGATGCTCTTGAGAGCCTCGCGCCGCTCCTGCGAGGTGGACATGGGAGCAGCGTAGACAGGGAAGGCGACGGCTATCATGGAGGACCCCGCAACGGCCGCGACTTTTCAAGCGTGGACCGGAACATGACCCCCACCGAATCGGACCCTGCCTGCATCATCGTGGGCGCTGGACGCCTGGGCACTGCCCTGGCGGAGGCCCTGCGCGCGGCCGGACGCTCGGTGACGGGCCCGCTGGGACGGGGCGCGGACGGCGCCGGCGCGACGGTCGTCCTGCTGTGCGTGCCCGACGCCGAGATCCCGGCCGCCGCGGCCGCGATCGCGCCCGGCCCGCTGGTCGGCCACTGCTCCGGCGCACTGGGACTCGACGTCCTGGGCGCGCGCGAGAGCTTCTCCCTGCACCCGCTCATGACCGTCACCGCGGCCGGCGCGCGCTTCGAAGGTGCCGGAGCGGCCGTGGACGGCTCGTCGCCGCGCGCGCTGGCCGCCGCCGTCGACCTGGCCGAGGCCGTGGGCCTGCGCCCCACCCGGATCGCGTCCGAGGACCGCGCCGCCTACCATGCCGCCGCCTCGATGGCCTCGAACTTCCTCATCACGCTCCAAGCGGCCGCCGAGCGCCTGGCCGCCACGGCCGGCGCGGACCGCGACCTGCTCGTCCCCCTGGTGCGCGCCACGGTGGAGAACTGGGCGGCGCTGGGCCCCGAGCAGGCCCTCACCGGCCCGGTGGCCCGCGGCGACGAGGAGACCGTGGCCCGCCAGCGCGCGGTCGTCGCCGAGCGGACCCCCGAGAGCCTGGCGCTCTTCGACGCTCTCCTCGAGGCCACGCGCGCCCTCGCCGACCGCGAGACCGGGCGCCCGCTCGCGGAGGTCGCGCGATGAAGACGATCCGTACCGTCGCCGACCTGCGCCACGAGCTGATGCCCCACGACGGCACGCTCTCGGTCGGCCTGGTCCCCACGATGGGCGCCTTCCACGAGGGCCACCTGTCCCTCATGCGCGCCGCGCGCGAGCGCTGTGACCTCGTGGTCGTGTCCCTCTTCGTCAACCCGACCCAGTTCGACGAGACCGCCGACCTGGCGGCCTACCCCCGCGACGAGGCCCGCGACGCCGCGCTGGCGGCGGAGGAGGGCGTCGACGTCCTCTTCGCCCCGCCGGTCGAGGAGGTCTATCCCGACGGATTCGCCACCACCGTGCGGGTCGAGGGCCTCACCACCACCCTGGAGGGCGCGCACCGCCCCGGCCACTTCGACGGCGTCGCCACCGTGGTCGCGAAGCTGTTCAACATGGTCGGGCCCGACGTCGCCTTCTTCGGCCAGAAGGACGCGCAGCAGGCGGCCGTGACCCGCCGCCTGGTCCGCGACCTCGACCTGCAGGTGGAGATCGACGTGCGCCCCACCGTCCGCGACGCCGACGGCCTCGCGCTCTCCAGCCGCAACCAGCGGCTCGCGCCCGGCGAGCGCCACCAGGCGCTGACACTGGTGCGCGCTCTGCGCAACGTCGCCGTGGTGGCCAACGTGGGCGGTACAGTCCAGGACGCACTGGCCCTGGGCCGCCGCGCGATGACGGAGGAGGGCGTGGAGCCCGAGTACCTGGTCGCCGTCCACGCGGAAACGCTGGCGCCGGCACAGAGCTTCGAGGAGGGAGACGTACTCGTCGCCGTCGCGGCGAGGGTGGGAGAGGTGCGACTCATAGACAACATCCTCGTGCCCGCGGTCGTCCGCGGACACGCCGAGACCGACCGGGGGATTCCTTGCAACGCGTGATGCTCAAGTCCAAGATCCACCGCGCGACGGTGACCGACTGCGACCTGCACTACGTGGGGTCGATCACCGTCGATCCCGACCTGCTGGAGGCGGCGAACATCCTGCCCCACGAGCAGGTCCACGTCGTCGATGTGGACAACGGGGCGCGCTTCGAGACGTACACGATCGCCGGCGAGCGCGGCTCGCGCGAGATGAAGGTCAACGGCGCGGCCGCGCGGCTCGTTCACCGCGGCGACACGATCATCGTCATCTCCTACGCCACCTACGACGAGGCCGAGCTCGCCGGCCACGCCCCGCGCGTCGTCCACGTGACGCGCGACAACGACATCGTCGCCATCGACAACGAGGCAGGAGCGCTGCTGGCATGAGCATGCATCCGACCCACCCCACGCACCCCACGACCGACCGCCTGCCGATGACCCTCCCGCGCATCGCCGAGAAAAAGCACCTCGGCGAGCCCCTGGTGATGGTCACGGCCTACGACTTCCCCAGCGCCCAGGTCGCCGAGCAGGCCGGCGTCGACATGGTCCTGGTCGGCGACTCCGCCGCCATGACCGTGCTGGGCCACGACTCCACGGTTCCGGTGACCATGGACGAGATGATCATGCTGGCCGCCGCCGTGCGCCGGGGCCTGAAGACACCGTTCCTGGTGGGCGACCTGCCCTTCGGCTCCTACGAGGCCTCCGACGAGCTGGCGGTCGCCTCGGCCCAGCGCTTCGTCAAGGAGGCGGGCTGCGACGCGGTCAAGCTGGAGCGCGGCGGGTCCTCGGTCCAGCGCGCGAAGGCGATCGCCGCCTCCGGGATCCCGGTGATGGGCCACGTGGGCCTGACGCCCCAGACCGCCACGGCGCTGGGCGGCTACAAGGCGCAGGGGCGCACGTCGCAGCGGGCGCTGGACGTGGCCCGCGACGCGCTCGCGCTCCAGGAGGCGGGCTGCTTCGCGCTCGTGTTCGAGGCGATGCCGGCGGCGGTCGCCGAGGAGCTCATGCCGCGCATGGAGGTCCCGGTGATCGGGATCGGCGCCGGCCCCTCCACGGACGGCCAGGTCCTGGTCTTCCACGACCTGCTGGGCATCCACGAGGGCCTGAGCCCGCGGTTCGCCAAGCGCTTCGCCCACGTCAAGCAGGACATGGTGGCCGGGGTGCGCGCCTACGCCGACGAGGTCCGCACGCGCCGGTTCCCCGCCGCCGAGCACACCTACTCGATCGACCCCGAGGAGCTGGACGACTTCCGGGCCGCCTTCGGAGCCGAGACCGCGCTGTCCAGCTGGGAGGCGCTGGAGGGCTTCTAGCCCTCCAGTCCCAGCTCCCGCCGGGCCGCCTCGGGATCCTGGTGATCCTCGTGGCGGACGATCAGGCCGTCGCGGATCGTCAGGACGTTGACCCACTGGGTGTCCGGGACGGCGATCCCGCTCGCCCGCCCGCGGGCCAGCATCCGGGCGAAGATCGCCACGCGCCCGCCGCCGAGGTCGTGGAGCTCGTCCACCTCGAACGACACGTCGTCCGCCCAGGCCTCCAGGAACTCGCGGAAGTAGGCGAGCAGCTCCGCGTGGCCGTGCAGCCACCGCGACTCGCTCTGGCCCCGCCCCTCCAGGAAGCCGACCTCGTACTCGATGTCGGGCGCGTAGAACGCCAGGGCGGCCTCGGGGTCGCGGTTCGTGTGCCACTCCCGGTGCAGGCCGCGCAGCACGTCCAGCTCGCCCTCGCCCATCAGGCCGTCCCCTCCGACATCGCAGGGTCCAGGAACACGGTGGCGATGCGCCACACGTAGGCCCGGCTCATCTCGTCCAGGGCGCGGGCCTCGCGGTCCAGCAGGGCGACCGTGCGCTCGCGGTCCAGGACGTGCCAGGCCGCGTGCTGGGGCTGCGCCCACACCGCCTGGCGCGTGGCCTGCAGCACGGCGGCGAAGGGGTCGGGCGCGCCGGCGGTCGGCGGTGCGGGGCGCGCGACCCGGCGCCGCGCCTCCTCGGCGGCGCGGCGGACCTTGTGGCCCAGGCCCCGCTTGGACGCCCCGGCGTAGGGGACGGCGGCAAGCTCGGGGGCCAGCTCGCGCAGCACCGCATCGTGGAAGGCCTCGCCCTCGCGCTCCTCCACGCTGGGGCCCAGCATGTGCGGCAGCAGCCGCGTGCTCCACAGCGGGGACGTCGTGTCGCGGACCCACTCCACGGCACCATGGGTCGGCCCCGCCCACGCCCCCATGCGCTCGTCAAGGTAGAAGAGGTCCGGCAGATCCTCGACCCGCGCCCCGGTCGCCAGCCGGCCGTCCACCCAGGCGGCCAGGCCCTCGCGCACTCGCACGCGGCCAGCCGGCGACAGCGGCTCCGAGCGCCCCGGCCGCCGGCCGCAGAACACCCGCTCCAGCGCGTCGACCGCGCCGTCGCGGTCCCGCGCGGACGCGCCCGCGTAGTAGCGGCGCGCCAGCTCGCCGCCCT
>JAWVFR010000103.1:0-14504 GCA_033855845.1 Solirubrobacteraceae bacterium | reverse complement strand
CCCGCGGGTGTCGTCCTGGAAGTGGTGGCGCATGTGCAGCTCGCGCAGCCAGCGCCCGGCGCGCGAGCGCGGCACCCGGTGGTGCAGGTGGAAGTGCAGCATGTCGTAGACCAGGTAGCCCGACAGGAAGCCCGCGCCCAGCGGCACGGCGGTTGGGCCGCCCGCCACCAGCACGAACCCGAGGATGAACAGCGAGGCGAGCGGGACGCTGACCGACGGCGGCATGACCAGGCGCATCGGGTCGTTGGGATGGTCGTGGTGGACGCCGTGGACGATCCAGTGCAGGCGCGCGCCCACGCCCGACTCGGGCTCGAAGTGGAACACGAAGCGGTGGATCCAGTACTCGGTCAGCGTCCAGAACAGCCATCCGCCCGCGAACCAGCCCAGCACGGAAACGGTGTCCATGCGGCGGAAGCCGACCACCAGCAGGACGGTGATCGCGGGCAGGAAGATGAACAGCGGGACGGTGTGGTGGACCCGCGATAGCCGGTCCAGCCAGCGCTGCGAGAACATCGGGGGGGACGCCCGCAGCGCCTCTGCGCGCGACATCCGGTCGAACGTCTCAACCCGCTTCGGATCCATCCCTTCGTAGCCTAGCGCGAGCATCCGCCGACGCCGAGACCGGCGCCTCCGCGCCCGGCGCGCCCAGCTCCGCCGGCGGTTCGCCGGGCAGGACCCAGGCTCCGTCGTCGCGGCGGGTGACCCGGCCGGAGTCGGCCAGCCCGCCCAGCGCCGTGGTCACCGAGGGCCGCTGCGCGCCCACCAGCGCGGCGAGGGTCTGATGGGTGAGGCGCAGGGGGACGAGCACGCCGTCGGGGGCGACCCGTCCCCAGCGGTCGGCCAGGTGCCAGAACAGCGCGAGCAGGCGCACGTCGACCCGCGTGAGGTTGGAGAGGGCCATGTGGAAGGCGAGCGTCCGCGAGCGCTGCACGGTGCGGGCCATGAGCACGTCGAGGACCTCGGGCCAGTGTCCGACGACGGCGGCGAAGCGGCGGTCCAGCACCGCCAGCCAGGTGGGCTCCAGGACCTCCCAGTCCGCGTGCAGCCCGGGCTCCTCCCAGCCGGCGTCCTCCTGCCAGGGCCGCAGCAGGTCGCCCTGGCCCAGCAGCTCGGCGCAGGCGCTGCCCGCCACCTCGACGCGGCGCTTGAGCAGGCCGTCCAGCACCAGGACGCCGAGATCTCCGGGCGCACCCTTGACGTCCTCGCGCGGGTCCCAGCTCCCGGGCTCCAGGCGCAGCGCCTCGGCGATGGCGTGTCGCTCGGCCATCGAGCGGGCCTGGTCGTCGAGCTTGGCGGCGAGCTCGGGGTCCGCATGCAGGACGCGGACTGGCTTGCGGTCGGTGGCCATCGCCTTTCGGCCGCCTACCCGCGGCGCGCCGGCGCCAAGCCCCGGATCAGCGCTGGTCGGAGATGACCAGCAGCAGCTCTTCGTGGCCGTCGCGCGACTCTGTGGCCACGTCGTCGGCCAGGCGCTCCAGGACCGAGCCCAGCCCGCCCACCGTGGAGGAGGCGACCAGTGCCTGGCTGCCGCCCTCCACCAGCGGGCCCAGTCGCAGCTCCAGGCGCTGCTCGCCGGCGTCGATGCCGGCGTGGACGCGGCCGCCCGCGAAGGCGCCCCGAGCGTGGGCGGCGATCGCGTCGGTCACCAGCTGGGCGTCGGACAGGCGCTCGACGGAGAAGCCCGCGCGCGCGGCGAGCACGGCGATGACGCTGCTCAGCACGGGGCCGACGAGCGGGTCGGTGGCGGAGACCACGGTGTCCCCGCGCGGCAGCATGGCGTCCGGCTGGTCGCCGTTCCCGCTCGACGCCGGCACGTCCAACTCGGACTCGGACCGGAACGTCATGCGCACCTCGGTGCCCTGGCCCTCCCCGCCGGCGAACTCCACGGACTCGGTCAGCGCCTGGATGAGCGAGAGCCCGACGCCCTGCATCGCGGCCTCGGGCTCGGGCGCGCGCGGCTGGATGCCGGTGCCCTGGTCCGTGACCACGACCGTCACGTCGCGGCCGCTGGGGCAGACGTAGACCTCCAGAGGCCCGGAGCCGCCGTTCTCGTAGGCGTGCAGGACGACGTTGTTACAGGCCTCCGAGACGGCGGTCTTGATGTCCGAGAGGAGCCCGTCGTCGATGCCGATGCTGCCCGCCAGCCCCGACAGCGCCTGGCGGACGAGGGCGACGTTCTCGGGCAGGTTGCCCAGGGTCAGGCGTACGTCGGGAGCGCCGCTCATGCGCTGGGGCCCGCTGAGTGATGCATCGTCAGCATGCATATGCACTGCGGGGGGCAGAACGAAACCCTGGGTTGGCGGCGTGCACGGCGATCTCGAACCCTAGTCCGGCAGCGCCGCGGCGAAGGCCGCCAGCCGGTCCGGGTCGCGCAGCGGGGGTCCATGGCCGAAGACGGCGAGCTCGGGGCGCAGCGCGGCCAGCCGCCGCGCCGAGTCGCGGTTGCGCACGGGATCGCCGGTGAAGGCCCGCAGCGGCTCGTGCAGGCCCGGCAGGCCGGTCGCGAGGCTCATGCTCGTGAACACGTCGCCGCACACCAGGGCACGGTCGGACTCGCGCCAGTAGGCGACGTGTCCCGCGGAGTGGCCGGGCACCTCCAGCACCGTGAAGCCCGCGACCTCGTCGCCCTCGCGCAGCGCGCGGTCGACCGGGTGCGGCGGCCCGGTCATCAGCCGGTCGTTGACGCGGTTGATCAGCGCGTCGGGCATGCGGCCCAGGAGATCGCCGTCCTCCATCGCGGGCACGTCGCCCTCCGGGCACCACAGCGGAAGGCCCAGGTCCGCGCACAGCCGGTGCGTGGACCCCTGGTGGTCGGGGTGTACGTGGGTCAGCGCGTGGGCCGACAGCTTGCGGCCGCGCAGCTGGCGCCGGATGCGGCGGTGCCCGTGCTTGGTCGACGAGTCGACCAGCACGTCGCCGAGCACGTACACGTTGAACGCGTTCGGCGGGAAACCGCTGAGTTGCCAAAGCCCGTCCGCGAGCTCCCTCACCCGGCCAGCCTAGCCGAGCGCCGGTGCGGTGCGCCGCGCGGTCCGCCCGCCCGCAGCCGTCGCAGCTCCGCCACCTCGGGCGGCGTCTCGCCCGCCGGAAAGGCCTCCAGCACGCGCGTGGGCAGCGCGGTCTCCGCCACCCGGCCCGCGCCGGCCGGGGCGACCCGGTAGGCACGCGCCGCCGCTCGCGAGGAGACGACCTCGGCCAGGCGCGTCCCCTCGAACAGCAGGCCGGCGCCGTCGTCGACCCCGTAGCCGCCGGGCACGCTGCCGTCCGCGACCGCGGCCAGGTAGACCGGACGGCGCTCGGGCTCGCCGTCGTAGTGGACGGAGTTGCTCCCGCGCAGCAGCCCCAGGCCCGGCGCCGGCGTCGGGCGCCCGGTCGAGGTGGTGATGCCGCGCTCGAACCAGCACATCGACCCGGCGCTCAGCCCGCACAGCACGATGCCGCGCCGCCAGGCCTCGCGCAGCAGCCGGTCGACGCCGTGCGCGCGCCACAGGACCATCAGGTTGAGCATGCTCCCGCCGCCCACGTAGACGATGTCCTGCTCCAGCAGGTGGTGCTCCAGCGACAGCGGCCGGCGGCCGCGCCGGAAGAGCGAGAAGTGCGTCGGCTCGCAGGCCTCGTCGGAGAACGCGACCAGGAAGCGGTGGACCTGCTCCTCGGAGTCGCCGCCCGCGGTGGGGAGCAGGCAGATCCGCGGATCCGGGCGCCGCGCGCGGCCCAGCTCCAGCACGTAGCGGTCCAGCGCCGGGTTGCCCGGCTCCATGGCGAAGCCGCCGCCGCCCATGGCGAAGATCCGGCGGGGATCGCCCGTCCCCGCGCCGCTCACGCCGCGAGCACGGCGGGCTCGCTCAGCGGGTCCGCCTCCAGCTCGCTCTCCACGACCTCGTCTCCGATGCGCGACACCCGGTAGGCGTGCGCCCCGTCGCGCGAGGTCACCACCCGGTGCAGGTCGGTGCCGACGAAGTGCAGCGCGGCGCCGTCGTCCGCCGCGTAGCCGCTCGGCATGCCCTCGCGCACGAAGCGGCGGTAGGCCTCGCGGCGACCGGGCTCGCCGCTGTAGTGGACGGTGTTGGAATGGGGGAGCAGGCCCAGCCCGGCCACGCGCTGCGCTGTCCCGTGGAACGCGCTCACGCCCTCCTCGAACCAGCACAGCGACCCGGCGCTGAGCCCGCACAGCACGACGCCCGCCTCCCACGCCTCGCGCAGCAGCTCGTCCATCCCGTGCGCGCGCCAGACCCCGAGCAGCGAGATCACGCTGCCGCCGCCGACGTAGATCAGATCCTGCGAGAGCAGGTGCGCCCGCAGGTCGGACGGGCCGTGGTCGCGGCGGAAGAGCGAGATGTGGGTGGGCTCGCAGCGCCCGGCGTCGAAGTGGCGATAGAAGCGCACGATGTAGTGGTCGGCGTCGCCGCTGGCCGAGGGCAGGAAGCACACGCGCGGCCGCGGAGCGCCGGCCAGGCCCAGGACGTAGGCGTCCATGAGCGGGTTCCCGGGCTCCATCGAGAATCCACCCCCTCCCAGGGCGACGATCTGGCGCAGTCGGCCGACCATGGGCCGAGAGTAGGGGCCAACCCGCTCGTTTGCAGGAATTTCAGCCTTTGGTCGGGTGCGCCTGGACCGGCGGTACAGGCGGCCGCCCGTGCGGCGGTAGCATCGCCGGCGTGGAGGTTCGCGGTCCGTCGCTGACGCTGCGCTACGCCGGCCCGGACGACCCGCCGGCCATGTTCGAGCTGGCCCGAGACCCGGAGGTGACGCGCTTCTTCGCGTGGGGCTACGAGCGACCGCAGGAGGCGGCCGAGTGGATTGCCGGCCTGCCCGCGCGGCGCGACGCCGGGGAGCTGCTGGACTTCCTCGTCGTGCACCGCGAGCGGGGGATCGTGGGCGTCACCGGCCTCTCGGAGCTGTCCCGCCGCGACCGCCGCGCGACGGTGGGGACGTGGTTCGGGCGCGCACACTGGGGGACCGGCGCCAACCGCGAGAGCAAGGCGCTGATCGCGGCGCTGGCCTTCGGGCCGCTGGGGCTCGAGCGGCTGACCGCCTACACAAGCACCGGCAACCCCCGCTCGCAGGCCGCGCTGGAGCGGGCCGGGTTCGCGCGCGAGGGGGAGCTGCGCGCCTTCCACCGCCACCCCTCCGGCGTGCACGACGTCACGGTGTTCGGGCTCCTGCGCTCGGACTGGGAGGCCTCGCCGCTGCACGAGGTCCCGGTGCAGATCGACGGCGAGCCGCCGCCCGCGTTCGTGGTCAGCGCCGCTTCTCGTCCCAGCTGAACCCGCGCACGGCCAGCACCAGCCCGGCCGCCGCCCACAGCGCGACCACGGCCAGCGAGTCCCAGTTGTCGCCCAGCCCGCGGCCGGTGACCAGCGCGCCCGACAGCCCGTCGATCACGTGCTTGAGCGGCAGCGCCTCGGCGATGTCCTTGATGAACCCGGGCGCGTCGGCGACGTCGTAGAACACGCCGGAGATGAAGATCACCGGCAGGAAGATCGCGTTGATGTACGCGCCCGCGGACTCGAAGTTGGGGATCGCGTGGGACAGGGCCACCCCGAGCGCCGCGAAGCACACGACTCCGGCCGCCGTGAACACGCCCAGCTCCACCCAGTCCTGCGGCCAGCCGGTGCCGAAGAAGACGCGCCCCGCGACGATGACGATCGCCAGCTGCAGCACGGTGTTGGTGAGCGCGTTGAGCGCGATCCCGCCCAGGTAGACGGGCGACGGCAGCGGCGTGCCGCGCATCCGCTTGAGCACGCCCTGCTCGCGCAGGAACGTCATGTTCCAGGCCAGCGCGGTGAACGTGGTCGACATCACCGACATCCCGGCGATGCCCGGGACGATCACGTCCAGCGTCTTCTGGCTGCCCGCGAAGACGGCGCCGAACAGCGCGAGCAGCAGCAGCGGGAAGAGGAAGTTGAAGAACGCGGCGCTGGGGTTGCGCCAGAACATGCGCCGCTCCAGGCGGTACTGGCGCCAGGTCAGCGCGAGGTCATGCATGCGGCGAGACCCCGGCCGCGGAGCCGCTGGTCAGCTCCAGGTAGACGTCCTCCAGCGTGGGGCGGGTGACCGCGAGCTCGTCCAGGCGCTCGCCGCGAGCCAGCGCCTCGGCCGTCAGCCGGTGCAGCAGCGAAGTGGGGTCGTCGGTGACCTCCTCGTGGGACTCGCCGCCGGCGTCGCGCCAGCTCACGCGGTAGCGCGCCGACCCGCTGCCCAGCTCGCCGGGCGGTCCCTGGGCCAGGATGCGCCCGTCCTGCACGATGGCCACGCGGTCGGCCAGCGCCTGCGCCTCGTCGAGGTAGTGGGTGGTGAGCAGGACGGTCTTGCCCAGGTCGCGCAGGGAGCGCACCGTATCCCAGGCCTGGCGGCGCGCCGCCGGGTCGAATCCGGTGGTCGGCTCGTCCAGGAACATCAGCTCGGGGTCGCCCACCAGGGCCAGCGCGAAGTCCAGCCGGCGCAGCTGCCCGCCCGACAGGCGCCCGGTCCGCACGGCGGCCTGCTCGGTGAGGCCGGCCAGCGCGATCGTCTCGTCCACGTCGCGGGGGTGGGGATAGAAGCCGGCCCAGTGCGCGACGGCCTCGCGCACGCTCACGTGGCGGTATGTGCCGCTGCTCTGGAGCACGATCCCCACGCGCTCGCGCAGCGCGCGCTCGCGGCGCTGCGGGTCATGGCCGAGCACGGACACGTCGCCCGCCGTGCGCTCGCGGTGGCCCTCGAGGATCTCCACCGTCGTGGTCTTGCCCGCGCCGTTGGGGCCCAGCAGCCCGAACACCTCGCCGCGCGCGACGGTGAAGTCGATGCCGCGCACGGCCTCGACGTCCCCGTAGCTCTTGGCCAGGCCTCGAACCTCGATCGCCGCGCTCATAGCCGGTCGCATCATGACAAGCTCCCGCCCGACCGCCGTGCCTCTCTACGCGTGCATCGACATCGGGTCCAACACGACCCGCCTGCTCGTGGCCGAGCCCGGCGAGGGCCTGCTGCGCGAGGTGATGGCGCAGCGCGCCTTCACCCGGCTGGGCAAGGGCCTGCGGCGCGACGAGCCGATCGCGCCGGCCAAGGTGGAGGAGGTCGCCGAGGTGGTCGCCACCCAGGTCCGCCTGGCCCGGGAGCTGGGCGCCGACGGGCTGCGGGCCGTGGCCACTGCCGCCATCCGGCGCGCGGCCAACGGGGCCGACCTGTGCGAGGCGGTGCGGGAACGCGCCGGCGTGGAGGTGGAGATCCTGGACGGCGACGAGGAGGCGCGCCTGGCCTTCGTGGGGGCGACCAAGACGCTGGGCCACCCGGTGGAGGGCGAGGTCGCGGTGGCCGACGTGGGGGGCGGGTCCTCGGAGCTGGCGGTGGGGACCGTGGCCGGGGGCGTGCGCTGGTCGGCGTCGTTTCGGATCGGGTCCGGGTTCCTCGCCGACGCCTACCTGCGCTCGGACCCGCCGTCGGTCGACGAGCTGCACGCGGTGCGCCAGCACGCGGCCGGGGCCTTCGAGGGCGTGGACGTCGGGCCGCCCACGCTCGCGGTGGCCGTCGGCGGCTCGGCCACCTCGCTGCGGCGCCTGGTGGGCGCGAGCCTGGAGCACGAGACCCTGGAGCGCGGGGTGCGCGTCCTGGCCACGCTGCCGATCGCCGAGGTGGCCCGGCGCTTCGAGCTGGAGCCCGAGCGGGTCCGGCTGCTGCCGGCGGGGATCCTGATCCTGGAGGCGATCTCCGACCGCCTCGGCTGCCCCCTGCAGATCGGCCGCGGAGGCCTGCGCGAGGGCGTGATCCTGGAGATGATCGCCGCCAACGGGAGCGCCGCCTGATGGCTCGCGCGCGGGAGATCGAGGGCCTGGACGGCGGGGTCCCCTTCGCGCGCGCGGCCGCGCAGGTGGTCGAGGTCCGCGCGGCCGAGCTGTTCGAGCACGCCGCGGGGGTCCTGGACGTGCAGGACATCGAGCGCGTGCACGACATGCGCGTGGCCACCCGCCGGCTGCGCGCCGTGCTGGAGATCTTCGCCTCCTGCTTTCCCAAGCGCGCGCACCGCCCGGTGCTCAAAGACGTCAAGGCGCTGGCCGACGCGCTGGGCGAGCGCCGCGACCCCGACGTGCAGCTCGACGCGCTGCGCAGGTACGCGGAGGCGGTCCCCGCCGGCGACCAGCCCGGGATCGACGTGCTGGTGTCCCGGCTGCGCGCCCGCCAGGCCGGCGCCAACGCCGACCTCGCGGTCGCCCTGGCCGAGATGGAGCGCTCGGACCTGCGCGGGCGCCTGCGGGCGCTGGTGGAGGAGGCGCGGACGCGGTGAAGGCGCGGCGGGTCAAGGGCCTGCGTCCCGACATGTCGCTGGCGCGCGCGGCGGCGCGGATCGTGCGCGTGCGACTGGACGAGCTGTACTCGTTCGTGCCCCGGGCGCTGGACCCGGTCGAGGTGGACGCCCTGCACGACCTGCGGATCGCGGCCAAGCGGCTGCGCTACCTGCTGGAGGTCACCGGGCCGGCCCTGGGCCCCTACGCGCGGACCGCGGCCAAGCGCGCCAAGGACGTCCAGGACGCGGTGGGGGAGATCCACGACTGCGACGTGATGCTGCCGCTCGTGCTCGGCCTGGTGGACGACCTGCGCGCGCACGACGCCGCCGAGCTGCGCCGCCGGGCCGCCGGCGCCGAGGACCTCGACCCCGCGCTCGCGGCCGGCGCGCCCCACGCCGACGCGTACCGCGGCCTGGAGGTCCTGGCCGTCCACCTGCGCGCGCGCCGCGCGCTGCGGTTCGAGCGCTTCGTGCAGCTGTGGGAGAAGCTGGAGGCCCAGGGTTTCCGCCGCCGCCTGGAGGAAGCGCTGACCGGGCCGCCCACCGCCTCCGGGTGAATACGCTGCGGGAGTGTCGATCTCGCTCCGGGCCGTGGCGACCGCCGGCCTCGCCACCGCGGCCGCGTTCGGGCTCGCCTCCGCGCCCGCCGGGTCCGCGCCGGCGGCATCCGGGCCCGCCCGGATCTCCACGCTCGCGCGCGAGGCGGGAACGCCCACCCGCGCGCCGCTGGACTTCGCGATCCAGGACGACTCGGAGCTGCTCGGACACCCCGGGCGCCTGGACGCGAACATGGCCGAGCTCAAAGGGCTCGGCTTCACCCACGTCCGGCTGAGCGCGCACTGGGACCAGCTCGCGCCCGACCCCGGCTCCGCCCGCCGTCCGGCGGGCTTCCGGGCCGCCAGTCCCGGCGCCTACGAGCAGGAGAAGTGGCGGGCGCTGGACCGCGCGGTCGCGGCAGCCGAGCGCCACGGCCTCCAGCCCATGGTCGACGTGGCCTTCTTCGCGCCGCGCTGGGCCACGCGCGGGCACGTGCCCGGCGAGGCGCGGCCGCGCAACCGCATCGACGAGCGGGAGTTCTCCGACTTCGCGGTCGCGGTCGCGCGCCGCTACTCCGGGCGCTTCGCCGTGTCGCCGCGCGCGCCGTCGGCCCTCCCGGTCGTTCGTTACCTGACGCTGTGGAACGAGCCCAACCTCGCGGTCTTCTGGACTCCCCAGCGCCGCGTCTCGCGCTCCGGCGCCATCGCCCTGGACTCGCCGCACGCCTACCGGCGCCTGATCCAGCGCGCCTACGCCGCGGTCAAGCGCGTGCGCCCGGACTCCGTCGTCCTCACCGGGGCCGTCGCCGCCGGTCCCACCTGGTCGGCCACCGCGCGCAAAGCCGGCATCCCCGCCATGCGCTTCCTGCGCGAGATGGCGTGCGTGGACGGCGCGCTGCGCCCGCTGCGCACGCCCGACTGCCGCGGCTTCCGGCGCGTGCCGGGGGACGGGCTCTCCGTCCATCCCTACGTCCTGGGCAGCCCGCCCGACCACCGCCCCTCGGGCGATCGCGTGGACAGCCTCACGATGGGCAACCTGGACACGCTTACCCGCCTGCTCGGCCGCCTGTCCGCGCGGGGCCGGATCGCCCCCGCGCTCCAGGACGTCTACGTGACCGAGTTCGGCTATCTGACACAGGACAACGACCCCGCGGCCGCGCGCCCGCTGCGGACCCCGTTCCCCACGATCGCGCCCGAGCGCCAGGCGGCCTGGGAGACCTGGGCGCACGAGCTGGCCTGGGACAACCCGCGCGTGCGGATGTTCTCGCGCTTCCTGGTCCGCGACACGCTGTGCCTGCAGTCCTCGGAGGCGGAGTGCATCGATTGGCCCAGCGGCTTCCGCTACGCCAGTGGCGCCCCCAAGCCGGCCTACGACGCGCTCCAGGCGGCGCTGTTCGCGCACCGGCTGCCCGGCGGCGAGTTCCGGCTGTTCGGCCGGCTGGGCGCCGCTTCCTTCCGCGGCGCGGCCGCGGTGGAGTACCTGGACGGGAGCGACTGGCGGCCGGTCCTGCGCGAGGACGTGCGCAGCTTCACCGGCGGCGGCGCGGACGGGATCTTCGCGATGCGCCTGCGGCGCCTGCCCGCGCAGGACTTCCGCATCGGCACGCCCTGATCCGGCCCCGCGCGTCCCGCGCTGAGCGTTAACACGCCGGGGGTACGATGGAGGGCGGCCCTATGAGCACCTCCGAAACCGCCCACCGGCCGGCGCAGGCCGGCGCCGACCTCGACGACAGCAGCCTGTTCTTCAACCGCGAGCTGTCGTGGATCGACTTCAACGAGCGCGTGCTGGAGCTGGCCGAGGACGCGTCCGTCCCGCTGCTGGAGCGCGTCCGCTTCTCCGCCATCTACACGTCCAACCTGGACGAGTTCTTCATGGTCCGCGTGGCCGGGCTGCACGACCAGGTGGACGCGGGCGTGACCTCGGCGGGGCCCGACGGGCGCACCCCCGACGAGGTGCTCGACGAGGTGCGCGAGCGCGTGAGCCAGCTCAACGCGCGCCTGTGCCGCACGGTGGAGCACGACCTGCTGCCGGCGCTGTCGGAGCACGGGATTCGCATCGTCGGCTGGGACGGCGTGGAGGAGAAGGACCGGGCCGCGCTGTCCGAGCGCTTCCGGCGCCAGATCTTCCCGGTCCTGACCCCGCTGGCCGTGGGCCTGGGCCGCCCGTTCCCCTACATCTCCAACCTGTCGCTCTCCCTGGCCGTCCGCCTGCGCGATCCCGTCACCGACATGCGCACCTTCGCGCGCGTGAAGGTGCCGAAGGAGATGCTGCCGCGCTTCGTGCCCGTGGCCGAGAGCTCGACCACCTTCGTCCCGCTGGAGGAGGTGATCGCGCACCACCTCGACTGGCTGTTCCCGGGGATGGAGATCCTCGACTACGACATGTTCCG
Organism: Solirubrobacteraceae bacterium; assembly: GCA_033855845.1. Taxonomy (GTDB): domain Bacteria; phylum Actinomycetota; class Thermoleophilia; order Solirubrobacterales; family Solirubrobacteraceae; genus AC-38. Next base: position 3,318 of record JAWVFR010000103.1, on the reverse strand, counting down.
CGTCACCCGCGACGCCGACTTCACCGTGTCCGACGAGGCCGACGACCTCCTGCGCGCGGTGGAGCACGAGCTGCGCCGCCGGCGCTTCGGCGAAGTGGTCCGCGTGGAGGTGGGCGGGGGGATGAACCCCGGCCTGCGCGAGGAGCTGACCGCCGCGCTGGGCGTGGAGACGCGCGACGTGTACGAGGTCTCCGGCCACCTCGATCTCAACGACCTCAACCAGATCGTCGAGTTGCCCAAGCTTGCGGAGCTGCGCTACCCACCCTGGACCCCGGTCACCCAGCCGCGCCTGCAGGATGACGACGGCGAGCCGCGCGACATGCTGGCCGAGATGCGCCGCGGCGACATCCTCGTCCATCACCCCTACGACTCCTTCGCCACCTCCGTCGAGCGCTTCGTCGATCAGGCGGTGGAGGACCCCGACGTCCTGGCCATCAAGCAGACCGTGTACCGGACCAGCGACGACTCGCCGCTGGTGCCCGCCCTGATCCGCGCCAGCGAGCGCGGCAAGCAGGCGGTCTGCCTGGTGGAGCTCAAGGCGCGCTTCGACGAGCGGGCCAACATCGAGTGGGCGCGCAAGCTGGAGGAGACCGGCGTCCACGTCGTCTACGGCCACCCCTCGCTGAAGACGCACGCCAAGTGCATCCTCGTGGTCCGGCGTGAGGGCGACGGCGTCCGGCACTACCTGCACGTCGGCACCGGCAACTACCACCCCAAGACGGCCCGGCTGTACACCGACTTCGGCCTGTTCACGTGCGACGAGCGCCTGGGCTCCGACGTCGCCGACATGTTCAACTTCCTCACGGGCTACGCGCGGCCACGCAACTACCGCAAGGCGCTCGTGGCGCCCGACCACCTGCGCGACGGGATCCTCGACGAGATCCAGCAGACGGTCGAGGCGCACCAGCGTGGGGAGCGCGCGGCCATCGAGCTCAAGATGAACGCCCTGGTCGACCGGACGTGCATCAAGGCGCTCTACCGGGCGTCGCAGGCCGGCGTGCGGGTCGACCTCAACATCCGCGGCATCTGCTGCCTGGTCCCGGGCGTCGCGGGCGTCAGCGAGAACATCCGCGTCGTGTCGATCGTCGGGCGCTTCCTGGAGCACTCCCGCGTCTTCGCGTTCACGCGCGGCGACGAGCAGCGCGTGTTCATCGGCTCGGCCGACCTGATGCCGCGCAACCTCGACACGCGGGTGGAGCTCGTCGCCCCCGTCGAGGACCCGGTCCTGCGCGACGACGTGCTGGACACGATCGAGCGCTCGCTGGCCGACAACACCAACGCGTGGGACCTGCAGCCCGACGGCACGTGGGTCCGCCGGACGGCGGAGGCCGGGGAGCGGCGCAGCGTCCAGCGCGAGCTCATGCTGGGCCACACCGCGCGCGCCGCCGAGCGCGAGACCAAGGACGACTGAGCCGAAGCCCGCCCGGCCGCAGGGCTAGGCTCGGGGGGAATGGCCCGCCGGCTCCTCGTCTCGCTGACGCTGCTCGTCGCCGCCGCCCTGACGGCCTGCGGCGGGTCGTCGCCGGCCGCGGCCCCGGCGTCCCACCGCCCGGCGAGCACGGCGGCCAAGGCGGCGCCGACGGGCGTCCCGGCCCCCGCGATCGTCCGCACCGCGCCGTCGCACCAGCCCGTGCCGATCCTGATGTACCACGTGATCGGCACCCCGTCGCCCGGCACGCCGTACCCGGGGCTGTGGGTCGCGCCGGGCGCCTTCCGGGCCCAGGTTGAGGCGCTGTCCGCCGCGGGCTTCGCCGGCGTCACGCTCGACCGGGTCCTCGACGCCTGGAGCGGCCGCGCGTCGCTGCCGGCCCATCCGGTGGTGCTGAGCTTCGACGACGGCTACCTCGGCCAGGGCAGGGTCGCGGCGCCCGTGCTGGCGGCCCGCCGCTGGCCCGGCGTCATCAACGTGGTGCTCCACAACCTGGGCGTCCCGGGCGGGATCGGCGCGGCGCGGCTGCGGTCGATGATCCACGCCGGCTGGGAGCTCGACGCCCACACCCTCACGCATCGCGACCTCACGACGCTCGATGCGGCGCAGCTGCGCCACGAGCTGGCCGGCTCGCGCACGGCGCTGCGCGGGCGCTTCGGCGTGGCCGTGGACGCGTTCTGCTACCCGGCCGGCAGGTTCAACGCGACGGTGCAGGCGGCCGTCCGCGCGGCCGGCTACCGGGCGGCGACGACCGAGATCCCCGGGGCCGCCAAGCCGTCCGGCGATCGCTACGCGCTGCCGCGCATCCGCGTCGACGGCGGCGAGAGCGCCGCGGCCGTGGTGGCCAAGGTGCGCGCCGCGCTAGGGTCCGGCGCGTGACCGATGCGTTGCCTCAGAGCCTCGCCGAACGGGTCGCTGCCGCCAACATCAACCTGCCCGCGCGCGGCAACCGCAAGCTCGCGGCGCTGGTCGAGGCCGTCAACGCCGACATCCAGGTCAAGGCCTGGTGGCACGCGGCGTCGGTCAACGCCGAGCGGCTGGGGATGTCGGATCACTCATGGGTCCACATCCAGATCGTCTCGAACATCGCGCTGCGGCTGGCGCGGCTGCTGGCCCGCCGCGGCGTGGTGGGGTCGGTCGTCGCCGACCACGGGCTGGACGAGCGCGACGCGGAGGTCGTCATCGTCGCGGCGGCGCTGTTCCACTGCGTCGGCATGTCGATCCACCGCCACGACCACGAGCGCTTCTCGCTGTTCCTGACCGCCGACAAGCTGCCGCAGCTCCTGGAGCCGATCTACGACGAGCCCGAGCGCTCCGTGATCGTCGCCGAGACCTCGCACGCGATCATCAGCCACCGCACCAAGGGCCGCCCGTTCACGGTCGAGGGCGCGATCCTGCGCGTCGCCGACGCGCTGGACATGGCCAAGGGCCGCTCTCGCGTGCCGTTCGAGCAGGGGCTGCAGAACATCCACTCGCTCTCGTCCTACGCGATCGAGTCGGTGAAGATCTCGCCCGGCCGCGAGAAGGCCGTGCGCGTCGAGATCGAGATGAACAACAGCGCCGGGATCTACCAGGTCGACGAGGGCCTGGGCACGAAGCTGCGCGGCACGCCGCTGGCCGAGCACCTCGAGGTCATCGCGCGCATCGACGCCGAGCACGAGCAGCGGCTCGTCCCCGTCTTCCGCCTATGAGCGCCACGCCCGACGACCTCTTCCAGCGCCACCTCCGGCTGATCGCCGCCGGCGACCTCGAGGGCCTCGTCGGGCAGTACCACGAGGACGCGATCCTCCTGCGCTTCGACCGCGCCGTCACCGGCCGGGCCGCGATCCGCGAGACGTTCGCGTCCTTCCTGGCGGGCCGGCCGACGATCGAGCCGACCCAGGCCGTGG